>CALXPA010000032.1 GCA_944390185.1 uncultured Alphaproteobacteria bacterium
GCCGGTAAAGTTATCATTTTGCGCGGTTGTGCCGCGTCTGATTTGTAATACTCTTGCCATTATAAAAATCCTTTGTTATTTGGGAAACAGTATGTTTAGAAAAATAAAAACACCGCCATTGGTGGCGGTGAATTCACGTGTACGATTATACCAAAAAATCAGATAAAAATCAAGCAACCATTGAATAATTATTCAAATAACTTGCAAATATGGCATTTTTGTTTTGATTAAACCTGTCTTGTTTTTTCTTGGCATTGCCCAGCGCCCATGAATACATCGGACCCGTGTGTGAATCGCGCCCGGTTTCCAACAGGTCCCAATACGCCATTAATTCACGATATTTATCTTGGTGATCTTTGTCCCAATTCTTAACCGTGTCATTGCGTTTTTTTATGCTTTCGTCCAATTCCTTGATGCGCGCGGTTGCATTATCAAAATCATTAATATTCGTATTTAAATCATCAACATTGCTTTGCGCGGCATCATACGCCTGTTGTGCATTTTGCATATCTGTTTGGTATTGGGCGATGTTTGCACGTGCGTTTGCCAAATCTGCTGCTGGGATTTGGGCACGTTTCTGCGTTGTTGTTTGGATTTCGGCATTATTTTGCTGAATTTGTTGTTCCGCCTGCATACGCTGCATCATCAGACTATTGGCCAGTGCGTTTGCTGTTGCATCCGGCATGCCCGCAAATGTTTGCGGGTTATTCAGCTGTGCATCAATTGCTGTAATGGCATTATTCAATGCGAAATTAGCATTTTGCAGCCTTGTTAAATCAGCTGCATATTGACTATCTTGGTCAATTAAATCCTGGGCGTCGTCATGCTGTTTCTGTGCAGCGTTAAACACGTTTTGTTTTTGTTCAGCATCCGTTTTTAAATTTTGTAAATCTGTTCTTTTCTGATCGATATTCCCCGCATTAATGCCGGCGGCGTCCAGGGTAGACAACGTGCTTTCAAACGGCGCCTTTTTGGCCGTGTCCGTGGCGTTTTCTGTGGTTCTGTGTGCCTCGGCGGCGGTGCGTGCGGCATCGTTTTGCGCCACCCACGCGTCATGTGCTTTTTTCATGCGCCCGGTTTTACCGTTAAACTTACTGCCGTTCAGACGGATTGCATTCCCGATGCCTGTTATTGCATATCCCGCGGTCAAGAACGCAAATCGCACCGTTTTGTCCATGGCATTGGTGACAAATTTAACGCCCTCGTTTTTATTCCACGACAAGTCTTTATCCGAAAATATTGTGAATAAATCCTTGTCCGCGCGCAGTGTATCCATAATTTTGCTGGTGGTGTATCCGTATTTGACAACGGACAAAACCTCCATCGCGGTTTTGGCTTCATCTATTTTATTATCGCGTACCGCGTTCAGAATCAGTTCGGACACCAGCGCCCGCATCTGTCCCCCGTTTTTCAGTGCGCCGGCGAACGCCTTGGGCATGGTGTTTTTCAAATCGCCCAGTGTTTTTTCCATCCATTCAAAATGTTCAACTGCGCGTGGCGATTTATACATTAAATTCTTTTTTATATCGCCCGCACTGTCCATTAATTTCCCCAGCCCATCGGTTGGTTTAAATTTCGCGCCGGTCAATGCCTTGAATATCAATTTCGCAGAATTAGAAAAATATACCCGATCGCCCGTCAGTTTTGTATATTTATCCATATAATCAGACCACGTGTCCGATACATTTTCTTTCAACTGTTGCCACAGGGTCAGTTCATCGGCCCGCTTTGGCGGGACGTAATCCTTGCTGTCTTTGTTGGCATAGTCCACATTGCCGTTTGCTGTGTCCAGATGCTTGGATATTTTTCCCTTGTCATATTGTTTAAATACATCATATACCTTGGATTCCGTGGCCAGCGTATTCAGGAAATCTTTATAATTGCGTTTAAAATAATCCAGTTTTGCGGGATCCACCGCGCCAGTGTCAAATCCCTTTTCTACATTGGAAAAATCCGGCACGGTTGCGCCAGGCACCATCCCCAGTGAATCACGAAAATCGGCCTGGTTGCCATAAAAGTTTATATATTGTGCAACTGTTTTAACCTTATCCTGAAACGCCGGGTCGGTATTATACTTTTTCGATTTTATCCCCGAAATCAAATCAGAATACGAAAAATCAGAATCAGTCAGTCCCCATTGCTTAAAATAAATTTCCAAACTGTTTTTATAGTTTTCCAAGAATTGCTTAAATGCACCCTGAATCAGTGGTTCGGCGATTATCGGGTCCGCAACCGAATTTGAAAACAGATGGGTGGCCGGATTACCGAAATGTTCGTTTAAAAAGCTGGTTGCCTTGGCATTATCTTTGAATGATTCCGCCTTGGCCGACATTTTGCGAAAAGCGTCTTGGAACGCCTTGAACAGTTTTTCCCATTCGTCATCGGTCATTGTCATGTTGCCGGTGATGTCGTTTGGGTGTGGGGTGGTGCCCGGGGCCGCAGAATATGGCATTGTGTTTTCAACCAGTTTGCCGTCCGCGTCCGTGTGCATCAGCTTCTTTTTCCAATCCTTCATATTGCCACGGAAATCATCGGATTTGGCGTATACATCAAACTGGGCGCGCACAACCGCCGGCATAGTATTAAAACGCCGCTGCATATAATACTGTAATAAAAAATCGCCCATTTTTACATCTGCCATTCAACACCCCTTTATCAGTTGATTATAGCATTTTTTGACAATTTTTCAATGTTTTCAGTACCAAATTGCGCATCAATAGGATATAATCCACACTGTTATCGGGGGTGGGGCATGATGCGACATTCATCATTGCGGCGATTTTTGCATAACGTATATGGATATGCGTTCTTTAATAAATTGATATTGTTAACACCGGTCTATGCGGTGTTTATGCAGTCGCATGGATTGACAGATATCCAGCTGGCGTTAATGTTTGTTATATTATCTGCCGGTACACTGTTTATGCAGATACCTGTGACGTGGGTGACAAACAAAATCGGAACAAGACCGGCGATTATACTGGGGCAATTGCTAAAGGCGGCGGCATTTGTCTTGTGGTATTTTTGGCCAACATTTCCAGGCTTTGCAATTGGTATGTTTTTGTGGGGTATTGAATGGGCGTTTTTTAATGTTGCATTCGAAGGACTGGTATACGACGAACTGCGTGCCCGCCACCACAGTCGTATGTATGCGCGCGTTCTGGGGGTGCGCTATAATGTCCAGGCGCTGGGGACGGCACTGTCTGCGTTTGGGTCATTGATGATGTTTGTGGGGTATGGGTGGATAACGGTGGCGTCGCTGGCATCGCTGGCGGCGTCGATTATCTGTGTAATTCGGATGCCGTTGCGCGCTAAAAAACAACGAAAAATTAAAAAGACAAATTTTATAAAACTGTTCAAAACAGGTTCAAAAATTTGCGCACGCACACCATGCATATTGCTGATGCTGTTATTAAGTCTGTTCGTGGCGAACATTGCGTATCTGGACGATTACCTTAGTCCCATTGGAATGGAAATCGGTCTGTCGATTGAATTTGTTGGCCTGGTCCAGTTTTTTATTTTGGGGTGTGCCGTCCTGGGCCAGACATTTGCGTACCGGTTTACCCGTGTTCGTGACTGGATTTTATACGCATCGATATGTGTGGCCGGGGCGATGTTTGTGGTGTTTTCGCTGGATTATTCGTTGCGCGGGTTGTGGGCGCTGGGGGTGGCGTACGTGCTGTTCAGCGGCATAAATATATTACTGTATTCCCGGTTCCAAGATTTCTTGCCGCCGCGGTATCGTTCGGTGATTCTGTCGCTGTACAGCATCGGGGATAACATGGTCTATATCGGGACGTGCCTGGTCATTGGGCTGGGGGGCATGCTGGGCAGTTGGCGTTACAGCGTGATGATATTAGGGATGATATTGGTTGGCGTTGGGCTGTGGGCCTTGGCCGTTGTGCGTAACAAGTGTGCAATCGTGCCGGGTTCTGGTGGGGCAGGGGTGTCCAAAACAATGCATCCGCGTCTAAAGGCATAGGTTCCTGTATATTTGCGTGGCCGGGTGATATAAAATGTGGGTATGCAACTGGGGCTGCGCGATTTTTTATTAAAGACAATACCGTATATGCTGTCGATTGTGGGCGGATTGGTGCTATTCATCGTTACCAAAGACGATGTCCACGATCCGAATGTTACCGACCTGATAAATAATATTGCGGCATCGCTGCTGTCGATACCGGTTGTCTTTTTGCTGTACGATTATACGAATTATCGCGTATCAAAGCAGTTAAAAAAGACCCTGGCGGATAATATGGGCGATAAAATAAATGCGCTGTTGTTGAATTTAACATTAATTTTGCGTCAAATTATGGGGATGCGTGGTAAACTGACATTTGTCGCGCTGAACAAGATGGGCGATATCAGTGTTTCGCATATTGCGTCACATGTGCGTATTACGCCCAGTACTATGAAAGGCCTGCGCCAGTGTCGTGACGAATTGAATGACCTGGTGTATAACAGTGCGAACACAAACGTGCTGTCTGCGGACCAGATACAGACATTGTCGATACTGATGCGTGAATTATCCCAATTGATAAACGAGCATGATTTTCGTCGCAATCACCATATTGCTGCAAAATATATAAAAAATATAATTGGTCATATTACGGACTGGATAGATTCAGATGCGCTGGCGGCGATGCACTTTCAACAATTACTGGGCAACGCCGAAATAACATTGAAAAACAAGAACTAGCCAGGAAATCCCCATACCCCCCACACAAAAACAAAAATCCCGCGGGTATCCGCGGGTTTTCTTGGTGGGGACACAGGGACTCGAACCCTGGACCCAATGATTAAAAGTCATTTGCTCTACCAACTGAGCTATGTCCCCAAAACTGAACTGGAATGACGACCTGTGGCCATCATTTCCAAAGTCCGGCGCTAATTTTGACACATAAAAAACAAAAAATCAAGCAAAAATCCATCAAGCAGCGGATCATTCATAATTATTTTGTGCGGCCCAGTTTGTTCTGGATAATATCGAACAAAGCCTGGTTTTGATTTTTTTGAATTTGGCGCATGTTGTATTGGAACATATCCCATTCTGGCACGTTTTTCATACGGTTTACATGCTTTTTAGAAAATACAGATTTATCACCGAACGTAAAAATATAGCTGCGCCATTGTGGGAACGCGGGCGAATACAGTTCTGATGGCTGGCACAAAAATGTTGCGTTTTGTTCTGTCAGATTACGTGCACCGCCGTTCGCGATTTGTTTCGCGACCAGCTGGTCCATAATGGATAAAAACCGTTTATCATAACCGCGTGCTGTATAGTATTCCGACGCCATGTATAATGCCGGTGCAACAGCGGTGGAATCTGGGTTAATATGCTGGTGCAAGAATCCGGCGGCCAATGCTGATATCTCGTCCATGCTGTGCAGGGCCAATTGTTCATACTGGGTTCTGGCAATTTTTTCAAATGGTGCAAATGCATTGCGCATGTGTTGCATTTCGTGCGCGATAACTTCTGGTTCTTTGGCATTTATTGTATCACAGAATTCCTGTAACACATTGCGAAATTCATCGGTTACACGTAAATCATTGGCCAGGCGGTATTTATACACCGTAATATTACGGGTGACCGGATTATTGCACCCATAGATCATCGGCAGTTCTGGCGATAATTTTTTTAACCATGCATTATCCAAAACAACTGTTTCGTATGAAATTTTCAGCATATTATTGTCCCTTTGATTTTTTGTTACGGGATGATTTTAATACCAAAATACAAATTGTCAACATGTTTGTACAAAGTCGATTGATTTTTTTATTCGTGTATCGAATAATATTATCAATCCAAGATTATGGTGTATATATGCAGCAGGCCCGTTATATTGATGCACATTGTCATATCCAGAATGCGGCAGATTCATCGGCCGCGATTGCCGACGCTGTGTCGCGCGGTGTGTGTGGCTGGGTGTGCAATGCCACGTGCCCAGATGATTGGGCGACCGTGACAGAACTGGGGCGGGTTTGCCCATCTGTGCGTACGTGTATTGGGGTTCATCCGTGGTATATTACCAGGGCCGGGGACCACTGGGGGCCGCGTATGCGCCAGATTTTGGCGTCTGATATTCATATAATGGTTGGGGAAATTGGTCTGGATACACATCATCCCGATATGGATGCCCAGATGCATGCGTTCGGGGCCCAGTTGGATATTGCGTACGAATTTAGGCGCGGGGCGCACATTCATTGTGTTGGGGCGTGGAATGTGATACTGGACACATTTCATGCGCGCGCCTTGCGTCACATGCCGCCGGCGGTCGTCATGCACGCCTATACCGGTTCGGCGAACATCACAGATAAACTGGCGGGGGAATATGGTGCGTATTTTTCTTTTTCGCCAATGGTTATGGATACGCGACATCGTCGTATGCGGGATGCGGTGCGCCATGTCCCAATTAACAGAATTCTGGTGGAAAGTGATTCTGATAATCCGTCTGTGGTCCCAGATGTTGTGGCCGCGGTCGCAGAAATCCGGGGAATTCCCCCAACAGATATGGCGAACATAATTTATGATAACACACACAGGATTCTAAGATGACAGATCGATTACACAGAACGCAAATGTTATTGGGGCAGAACGCCACCGAAAAACTGCGTGCGTCACATGTTATGGTTGTTGGATGCGGGGCTGTGGGGTCTGTCGCGATTGAGGCATTGGCACGCATCGGTGTTGGTCATCTGACACTGATTGACTGTGATAAAATCGAAGAATCGAATATAAATCGGCAATTGTTTGCGCTGGATTCCAGTATTGGTGTGGCCAAGGTTGATGTGGCCGCATCGCGAATATACGATATAAACCCCGACACGACGGTTATACCGTTGCAGATGTTTTTTGATGACCAGACCGAATTGGACATCGTCCCAGATTTTGTCATTGATGCCATTGACACTGTGGAATCCAAGATTGCACTGTATAAATGGTGTAATGCACATGGGGTGCCGTTTATATCCAGTATGGGCGCCGCACGCAAGACCGACATGACCCAGATAAAAATATCGAAAATTTCCCAGACCAGTGCTTGTCCGTTGGCGGCACGCATACGTAAAATTGTACGTACACAACACATGCCTGAATTTGACGTTGTGTATTCGACCCAGGTACCCGATAAAAACGTATTACCAGGTCGGGTGTTTGGATCAATAATGACTGTGACGGGCATGTTCGGATTACTGATGGCCGATTATTGCATAAAGTATCTGATAAAAGACATTCGGTGATATTGCGGCAACACAAAAACGTATTTTAAATATATTGCTTGGTTTTTCGGGCCCCAGGGACCTTTTCCTAAATGCAGTATTGCAATTGCATGTATGTGTCAAAGGCTGTATAATAACACTGTCTTGTAACAAGACAATCTGAAAACACTGAAAAGGAGAAACAAGAGATGAGAGGACTGACAACATACGTGTTGATGCCACTGACAATCATTGGTGCCTTGAATTGGGGCCTGATTGGAATATTCGGCTTTGACCTGGTTGCGTTTATCTTTGGGCCGGCCACCATCGCCAGCAGTATTGTATACAGTATAATTGGTATTGCGGCGCTGGTATGGGTGATCTGGATGTTCATTGATCGACCGGTGCATAACGAACGTTAAATCCAACCAAGAATTTCATGTCATCCGCCCCATCTGGGGCGTTTTTTTCGCCCCCACGGCCAGGAATTTAAACATGTTGTGCATAGTGTCATATTTGTGATACAGTACCCAATGCGGAAAGAAACAGGAGAGAGAAACATACCACATCATAACGATGCGTCCCCCGGTTGCCAGAACGCTTTCCGCCGTGGTATTACAGGTCTGGCACACCGCGGGGGCGATATGTAAATGAATATTCGGCCAAAATCACCATAAACGCATCACGGACAAATGTTTACTGATAACAAAAATTGGTGTTTTTTTTCAGCAAAAAAATTACTTGACACGGTGTCAGATTGCGTGATATTCTGACACCGTGTCAGAATTTCAGGAAGGGAAGAAAAATGACAACCATCAGTCACAGTGACAAACGCAAATCCGAAATTGTACGTGCATGTCGTGAACTGTACCAGACAATGTCTTTCAAAGATATTACAATCAAAGAAATCAGCGCATACACCAGTTTTTCCAGACCGTCTATTTATAATTACTTTGCCACCAAAGAGGGTATATTTCTGGAAATCTTCAGGCAAGAATACGCCCGCTGGTGTGATGATATGGACGCCATAATGGCAAAATATAAAAAACTGAATGTGAAAAGTTTTTCGGACAAACTGGCCCAGACATTGGAATGCCGTCCTGTGTTATTAAAATTGCTGTCTATGAATCTGTATGATCTGGAAGAAAATTGTTCGCTGGCCGATTTGACGACGTTCAAACAGGAATACCGGCGCGCTTTGGACACAGTGGAACATTTGTTGGTGGTATATTTCCCGCAGATGGACCGGTCGGCCAGGAACAAGTTTATATATACATTCTTTCCATTTATGTTCGGGCTGTATCCATACGCGAATGTCACACAAAAACAACAAGATGCAATGATTGCGGCCGGGGTAAAATTCCCGACCAAACGTGTTTATGATTTCGCATACCAAACAATATTTTTACTGTTAAAAAACCAAGGGGAAAAACATGAATAATATTTTATCTTCTGTGCTGATTGCGTATTTTTCTGCAACGGGGACAACGGCCAGTGTGGCGCAAAAACTGGCATCGGCATTGGATGCGCCCATTTATGAAATCCGGCCCGCCCAACCATACACGGATGCAGATTTAAATTGGCACGATGAATCCAGTCGTTCTTCCTTGGAAATGGATGGCAAAATTCCGTATCCTGAATTGGCGGATTTGAATGCGCCGGTCACAGATTACGACACAATATTCCTGGGGTTCCCGATATGGTGGGGGACATCGCCCAAAATTGTAAACCAGTTTGTAAAAAGTTATGACCTGGCGGGCAAGAAAATAATTTTGTTTGCAACATCTGGATCCAGTGGTTTGGGCGATACCGCATCTGATTTAGCCCAAGACGCCACCGGCACCCCAGAAATCGTAAACGGCCGGCGTTTTCCCGCCAGCGTCAGCACAGATGAACTGAAAACCTGGGCGAAAAGCATGATGTAACAAAAAGGGAAAAATATGAAAACAGCAATAGTAATCGTATTAACTTTAATCGGAATCACCGCAATTGCACTGGGGGTAAACAGTATGACAAAACAAACATGGGATAAAACATTTCCACAAAATGAAAATGTGACAGTTGAAAAAGTAAAATTCAAGAACCGCTTTGGTATCGAACTGGTTGGTGATTTATATATGCCAAAGGATAAACCCACGGGCGCGTCCGCCGCAATTGCAATATCGGGGCCATTTGGCGCCGATAAAGAGCAAGCATCCGGCCTGTATGCCCAG
>CALXPA010000033.1 GCA_944390185.1 uncultured Alphaproteobacteria bacterium
CGGGGTGAAAACCCCATGGGGTCCAGGGATTCAGACTCCCTCCTACATTCTCTCTCCTCTGGACTCTGGGCCCCAAATTTGGTTTAGAATGCCCAATTTCTTTTTCTCCTTTCCTTCCTTTCGGGGCATTCGGAAACACCGCCGGGAAACCGGCGGCGTTTTTTTACATTTTCTTTAACAGCGGGATATATTTGTCCATTATATCGTCATAAACATCGTTGGTATCGATTTTATTAAACTTTTCCACCGACCATGTTTTGTAAACAGATGTTTTACCACAACTGGCGTCACCCTTGGCACAGCGCGCCCGATATTCATCAAAAGACTTGGTCACATAGTGGTTACAGCGTATCTTGTTATGCGGTGGTGGGTTATATGTCTGGTCAATTCGTCCCAGATGGCGACCATTTTCATCAACGATAAATCCTGCCACGTCGTTTATGTGTGGATTATGTTGACGCACAACCAGACGCGGATTCACAATTGATTTACACCCAGATTCACGCGTGCTGTCGGCGTGATACTTAAAATTCTCTATCACCAGGCCACCTGGGGCATGAACGTGCCCCGACGACCCGTACATTACCCACGTCAGTGCCAACGCACCAAAATTTCGTGGCAATGTACGCAACAGCTCTGTGATTGTCCGGGTCTGGACAGGGACAATAAATTCGTCTAGATCGATTATTGCCATCCATCGCGTGTCATTTGAAAAACGATTTATCGCATCAATGTACGCCGGATTTTGACGACGCAGCCCAGGAAAGTACGTATATTCAACAATTCCGCGCGCAATGTACGGCGCCAATACGTCGCGCGTATTATCGGTTGATTCATTGTCGTACAAATAAAACTTTTCCACACCGACCAAGATGTGAAAATCCAACCATTCTTTCAGGTATGGCCCTTCGTTCTTCATGATTGCGGCCACGGCCAATTCATGTGGGAACGTTGTTTTCCGGTCACTACGTAAAACCCGACAATAGTTACCGACGCCCATCAAGATAATGCCACGTAACGCCTTGCGCCAGGTTTTAATTGGAATCCAGCATGTCGCGATTTTCGCGAATTTTTTACGCCGTGGTGACGGATTCGGTAATGCCATATCTACCCCCATATAGTGTACGTATGATACAGGTTAAAATGCCTGGGAATAAAATGCAATTAAAATCCGAACAAATAAAAAATCGGCCACAGTGGCCGATTCTTGTTCAATAAACAGTCATTACCCTATTCCGCGCGCACGATATCATTCACGGTAACCGTAAAGACAACATCCTGGCCCGCCAATTCAGGAACATAATTTTCCGGGAACGTTATGTTAATATCGCGTGTTTCGCCCTTTTCCATGCCGACCAGTTGTTCTTCAAATCCTGGGACGAATTGACCGCTGCCCAAGACCAATGGGAAATTTGTCGCCGTTCCACCATCAAACGCAACCCCATCTTTGTACCCAGCAAAGTCAATCACAACCGTATCACCGTTTTGTGCCCCAGCGTTACTGTCACACCCTGTCATCAAAAACGCCCCACAAATTGCAACCGCAGACATAAATTTCTTCATAATATTCCCCTTTGTAATTCTTGTATTCAGTTATTATAGACACATCTGAAACCATATTCACGCATGGTTGACCCTTCGGCCTCTATACGATAATCAAAATATGGTGTCGGACGCATTACGTCAAATGACGGTCGATCGTATACTATGACAATGCTGTCGGCGTTGCGACCGCAAACACGTTTCATTTCATAGTCTGCGACCTTGGCCAATATGGTACGCGCATCGCCATCAACATCCATGCCGTCGGCGTTCTGCACCATACGCAGCCGCATTTCACGTAAATCTGTATTCCCCAGTAAAATCTGTACCCGGACCATCGTGCCGCGATATTCTTGCCACCGGGTTTCCATGCGCGCCGTGTTCCAGCGGTTATCGCTGGCTTCCTTCTCGGCCGCTGTTTTTGGTTTGTATGAATCAATATTTGCGTACTGGTTATCAGCCTGCATAAAATCACTGGTCCGTTCGTTATACAATGGCGCATCCGCCCCACCGGTGGCAAAATCGTCCGTGTTATATGGCGTATCCGAATCCGTGGCGCATGCCCCCAGAACCAGCACAGAACAAATCGCGTACAGTAATGTCTTTTTCATAATATTTCTCTCTTTTCTGTAATTCTATCAAATAAAGCATTTTGATTCAAGTCACGATTTGTGATAAAATTGGATTGATGTCGAATGTTGTACTAGATTCTTTACTGAAACCACTGGCTGAATTTTACACGCCCACGTTTGTCGAAGAAATCGCCATTAACCACGCGGGCCAGGTTTGGATGCGACTGCATAACGCACGCGTTCCATGGGTCGCATATAATGCAGATGTACTGACAAAACAATATCTGATTGACCTGATTCACACGGTCGCAAATATTTACGAACGACCATTTGACCCGATACACGGCATGCCGGTGGTATATGCCACACTGCCTGGGAACCACAGATTCACAGCAATTGCCGGACCAAACGTGCAATACGACGATCGCGATATCACAGGCGGGGTTGCACTGAACATCCGCGGTACATCGGCCCCAGATACATCGTTTGAAAACTATCACCTGGCACGCGGGAAAAAATTATTACAGGTTAAACCGCGTGAATCTGTGCGTCCAGACGATCCGTACGACCGCCTGATGGCCGCAATCAATGACGGCAGTCCTATTTTAATCAGCGGTGCCACGGCGACCGGGAAAACGACTTTCTTGAACCATATGCTGACACTGATTGACCAGAACTGTCGCGTCATAACGGTCGAAGACGCGCGGGAAATTCGCGTTCCACAGCCTAATCGTGTACATTTTGTCTTGTCGCGTACGGAACAGACGAACGATTTTAACTATGCCCGTTTGTTGGACCTGGTTGTTCGTATGACGCCGGACGTAATTATCGGTGGCGAAATATCAACCGACAATGCCGCTGTTTTATGGGAAATGCTGGGGACGGGGCACGATCACTTTTACACCACAATTCATGCCGAAAGTGCCGATGCCGCCTATGCCGCGTTCGCTGACCGAATTTTACATACCCAGCCTGCATATGACCGAACGGACCTGATTGCCGAAATGAAAAAGAAAATTCGTGTTGTGCAATTATCACGCGATGGGGCCTTGCGCGCCGTAACTGCGGTGGTATAATTCAACCATATGACGAATAACAAAAGGATTACAAAATGACAAATCAGAACCCCAGCCCGTGGCTGCAAGATCAACTGCGCGCCGCAGAAACAGACGAACAACGTAAACAAATACTGCAAGAATGGGACAAACAAAAACTGGACCAGGCATCCGAAAAAGAAAACAAAATGCTAAATCGCCCCAGCGCACTGGCACGTATGTTGGTGGCAATAAAACAACAGAAAGATAAAATACTGGCCATGTATCGCGATATATACGCCAGATAAAAAAATCCCCGCAACACGGGGATTTTTTTTATACGTTACATAAAATTCTGGGGATTCACGTCTAATTTGACACGAATATTTGCCGGCACAGGAACCTTGGCCATCCAGTGGCGCACCAATGGTTGCAGCATCGCACGTACGTCACCCGCCACCAAAAAACGCATGCGGAACCAATTACGTACCTGGTACACCTGGGCGGCGATGGGGCCCATAATCTTGACCCCGGGCGCAATCGGGGCGGCGGCCGCCAATTGCGCACAAAATTTTTGCAGAACGGGTTCACGTTGGCCCTCTATAATTATTGCGACCAACTGGCCATATGGTGGCATCTGGGCCACGCGACGCGCATCCATATCAGACGCCATAAACGCGTCACGATTACCCGCACATATCGCACCCAAGACCGGATTTTCTGGTTGATACGATTGTAACAAAACGCGTCCGGGGTATTCGCCACGACCGGCACGACCGGCCACTTGGAATAATTGTTGAAACGTATGTTCGGCCGCACGAAAATCTGTCCCGAACAGGCCCATATCTGCATCAACAACGCCGACCAGTGTCAAATTCGGGAAATGGTGGCCCTTGGCCAATATCTGGGTGCCGATGACAATATCCAATTCCCCAGATTCCATTTTATGAACAATTCGTTCCAATGCCTGGCGCGACATAATCGTGTCACTGGACACCAGCGCTGTCCGCGCAGATGGAAACTTTACCATAACTTCTTGCTGAATCTTTTCCAGCCCTGCCCCACGACAAGACACCACATCACCACAGTCTGGACACTGGGACGGCATGGGTGCCGTACGTCCGCACATATGACAAATTAATTTACCGGCATGTTTGTGATATGTCATCCCAACACTGCAGTCAGGACATTGGGCAACCCACCCGCATCGTTTGCACTGTACAATCGGGGCATATCCACGCCGATTTATAAACAGCATTATTTGACGACCCGCGTCCAGCGTCTGGCGCATGGCGTCACACAGGGGCGATGACAAATATCCAATATGTGGCGATGCGTCTGGGCCATCGGTGGGCACAGTATACGCCGCGGGACGATATTGACGCATGTCAATTGTTTCAATTGTCGGCATCGTTGCACCACCAAATCGTGATGTCAATTTCAGACACGTATACTTGCCATCCGTCACGTTCTTTATCGTTTCCGCAGACGGCGTCGCACTGGCCAGTACAATGGGGAATCCGCTGATTTTCGCACGCAACACCGCCATATCGCGCGCGTGATAATTGCCCATATCTTCCTGTTTGTACGATGTGTCGTGTTCTTCGTCCACCACAACCAGCCCCAGATTTTGCCATGGTAAAAACAGCGCACTGCGCGTACCAACAACCATACGAATTTCCCCGCGCAGCACCCCACGCCAAATCTGGCGCCGGCGCGCCGCCGTCAGGTTACTGTGCCATACAACAGGCGGCGCCCCAAATCGACGTTCATACCGCGACATAAATTGTGCCGTCAATGCAATTTCTGGCATCATCAACAACACCGATGCACCATGGCTGTACGCGCGCCATGCCGCATCAAAGTATACCTGGGTTTTACCACTGCCGGTGATACCGTCCAACAAAAATGCGTGATAGCCACCTGTATCAATTGCCGCCCCAATTGCGCGCGCCGCCACAGACTGTTCCGCGTTCAGTTGAACATTGCCCATATCATGATACGAATAATTAAATTCTTGTCCGTCACAACAGCGCGTATCACGCGGCACCAGAATTCCACGCTGGATCATCGTACGAACGACAGACGCACTGACATGCGCAATATTTTGTATATCTGATGCAGACATTGCGTCATTGTCATTTGACGCAAACGCATCTGCGACCGCCTGGCGTGCATCTGTCATACGCATCGCAGAATCAAAGTTATATCCGTACAACTGTTCCATACGTGGTGGCGAAAACGCATCTGGGACATTTATAATCAGACGCAGCACCGCCCCAGGCGTCATCAATGTCCATTCAGACATTTTTTGAATCCACTGTAAATCCGCGACAGATAAACGCCACGGAAACACATCGACTGTGTCCCGAATTTTTTCAGGTGCCAAACCACTGTCGCCAATACCATAGACAACGCCAATATACGGACGCGCCATCACATTTACACGGACAAACGTTCCCAGATCCGCCGGCGCAGTTAAACGATAGTCGTAACCTGTATTCACGACGTTCGGAATTAATACCTTTACAATATCGCCCGCATTAAACATGTGTTACAAGGTACTTGCTTTTTTTCTTTTTTTCAATACCATTTATTTCCAAAAGGTGCAGTGATGTGGAAACTGTTTTTTGAAATTTGCGATATATTATGCTGGCTGATACCAAACCGCCGCATTCGCAACAAATTGCGCCATGAGCAATTGTTCGACTGGCGCAGGAAATATAACGCACTGCGCAAGAAATACCCAGAATTAAATTTTAAGCACACCGTAATGATCAAGGGTGGATGGAATATCGGATTTATCATCGACAACAGATATGTGTTCAAAATCAGAAAGCATATAGACCGGTCCGTACCAACCAGCAAAATTACCCGGGAACAACGCATAACAAACGCCTTGGCGGATGTATCACCGCTGCGCATTCCCCGCATAGAAATTGTGCGCACGGGCGGATATACGTTCTATAAATACGATTTTATCCCGGGGAAAAATCTGAATAAATTACGGATGGGGACAATTATTCGGCATCGCGAAAAGTGGGGTCGACAAATCGCAGAATTTATATACGCGGTGCACAATGCCCGGCCAGATGGTCTGGACGATCTGCGCGGGAATGCGCCAGGCGATGGATGGAACCATAACGATATGTGCAATAACATGATTGTTGATACGCGTTCTATGACAATTGTGGGGCTGATTGACTGGGAATATGCAGGATGGGGAACGCTGAAATCTGAATTCGATAATACCGTCGTGTTTTCCAGCAAAATGCGACGTTCAGGCATCCAGCGCGTTATAATATCACACTATCAATATCTGGCCAACAAACAAATTGACAAAGAATAAATTTGTGTATATCATTATCTGGCATTGAACACCAAATAACACGGGGATGATAATGAAAAAGAATTTACACAAACAGTCCGCAGCCCAGCGCATATTCGGCCAGTACGCCGTCTATATTACAGAAAAATTGCTGGAAAAATATGGTCCATCTTATGCCAGCCAGTCCGTCATACGCAACACGTGGCGCAACACATTTCCGTATGACAAGCGCGTTGAAGACTTTTTAATTTTCGAAACAAAAATGTATATCAGAAACCTGGACCGGCGCGATTCTAATTCTACCAACCCCCAATTTTTACTGGCGCTGACGAAGTTAATGGCAGATTATCTGTCGGCATATACGATGAAGTCAAATGATACAAAAACGCGCAAAAAGGCCCGCCAAATGATGGAAAGAATCTTGTACGACCAGTCTGCGTATATCCAACATCTGCTGGAAACCCAAGAAATTGCACGAATGAACAAACGTGCCGCACACTATGTGCATGCACATAAAAATTCGCCCCAGGCACGCAGTAACAAAAATGCAAAACATCAATTTAACGAAAAACAGCGCATACACGTGCAAATAACCGAAACAATTATTGTACACAAGCGCTAAATCCCAGGAACATCACTGATTGTTGTATCTGCAGCGAACTGGGTACGAAACCATGTTCGCTGTCTTTTTGCGTATTGGTTCGTTTGCGTAATCCACCGCGCAACACATTCATCCATTGTTATTTCACCACGCAGATACGCACACAGTGGCGCCGCACCAATCGCACGCCCATCGTCCCAGCCATTGGCGATGATTGCGCGTGCCTCGTCCATGGCGCCACCGGCAACCATCTGGGGAATCCGGGCCGCAATGCGCGCACGAACGACATCTGGGGATGGATTTATCAAAATGCGATACGGCATCGGTTCAATTGCACCACGTCGTGGGGCCGACTGCCACTGGGTCAGGTGTCGCCCAGTTTGCATAAAGACTTCGACCGCGCGGGCAACACGTTGGGGGTCTGTGGCGGTAAATTCAGGCGGCAACATTTGACGCGCACGCGAAATATCTGTGGCAACCAATTCACGCGCACGTCGGCGAACATCGTCGGATATATCTGGCATCGGCGATATACCTTTTATAATCGCATTGATATAATATCCTGTGCCACCAACAAATACAGGTATCCGTCCATCCGCCCGGACCACGTCATACGCGCGACGCGCCATATCTAGATAATCTGCCACACTAATTTGCTGGTCCAGTGACATCACAGAAAACAAATAATACGGCACACCGTCTATGTCACGGGTAATATCGCGGCCGGCGAACGGACTGGCCGAAATGTTTTCGATACCGCGATAGATTTGAACACTGTCGCAATTTATGATTGCGCCACCAATTTTATGCGCCAGCACGTGGGCAAAATCAGATTTGCCTGATGCAGTGGGGCCAGCAATGATGTACGACGTGTGTTCTGACATTTACCAGGATTATAGTGCCCTGGGGGCCGAAATTGCAACGGAATTGTTGCATTTTCAATTTTCAGTTTGCACATTGGCCCCATAATGGTATTATATGCCCAGTGTTAATTCATATGAAACGAAAGGAATAAAAATGTCAAAAGTACGTGTTGCAATTAATGGATTTGGTCGTATTGGGCGCCTGGTGTTACGCGCGGCGCTGGTGTCTGGGCGTGATGACATCGAATTCGTGGCGGTAAATGATTTGGCGCCGGCCGAACAAAATGCATATTTGTTACAGTATGATTCTGTGCATGGGACACTGGCGATGGATGTTAAACTGGACGGCGAATACATCGTTGTTGGCAACCAGAAAATTAAATGCATCGCTGAAAAAGATCCGACAAAATTACCGTGGCGCGAACTGGATATTGATGTCGTCATGGAATGCACCGGGATATTTACATCCGCGGACAAGGCGCGCGTCCACCTGGACCAGGGGGCACGACGCGTACTGGTATCGGCCCCATCTGCCGGCGCGGACAAGACAATCGTGTTCGGCGTGAACCAAGACACACTGACACCAGATGACCGGATAGTTTCAAATGCGTCATGCACAACGAACTGTCTGGCCCCTGTGGCCCAGGTTCTGGACGAAAAATTTGGCATTGTATCGGGTTGGATGACAACTGTGCACGCATATACTGGGGATCAACAATTACTGGATAAAAATCACAAAGATTTTCGCCGTGCACGTGCGGCCGGTCTGTCTATGATTCCGACCAGCACTGGTGCGGCCAAGGCGATTGGGCTGGTGCTGCCACAGCTGGCGGGGAAACTGGACGGAATGGCAATTCGTGTTCCAACCCCAGATGTATCTGTTGTTGAACTGGTTGTAAATCTGGGGACAGACGCGACCGCAGACGATATTAATAACGCGATGCGCGCAGCCCAGTCAAATACATTCGGATATAATGACCGGCCACTGGTATCCGTGGATTTCAAGGGCGATGCACACAGTTCTGTGTTTGACGCGTCCCAGACACGTGTCTTGGGCGAACGGCTGGTCCATGTAACGGCGTGGTACGACAACGAATGGGGATTTTCGAATCGCATGGGCGATACCGCTGTGGCGATGGGAAAACTGATTAAATAAAAAGACGGGGCAAACGCCCCGTCTTTTTATTCTTTATCGACCGTGTATAATTTTTTGCATAATTTCATAAAAAACTTCTTGCATTTTATCAAACAACAATATAATATATGCTGTGCTTTACAGGGGTTGTAGCTCAGCTGGTTTAGAGCGTCTGCCTGTCACGCAGAAGGTCGCGGGTTCGAGCCCCGTCAATCCCGCCAGCAATTTCGCACCGCATGGTGCGTTTTTTATTTTGTATCAAATATTAAAATAATCGTATT
>CALXPA010000034.1 GCA_944390185.1 uncultured Alphaproteobacteria bacterium
AAAAAATCCTTTCGTGCAGGATGTCCCGCGACACTGTGGGACAAATGCGGTTGACAACGTACTGCAAACCCGGATGAATATTCTTTGACTTTGGTAAATGCATTCCGAATTTCATTAAACACACCCTCGGCACGTGGCGTGTTCAGCAATATACAAGATGTTCCGCGATGATCATTCATCTCGTCAGGAACGCCCCAAAAATCCGCCATAGTAAAATCAGACACCCGTGGCATACGCGCAAACTTGCATCGATAGCAACTGTGTCGCAACGATATATTCGCAAAAAACGCCTGCATATACGAATCTGCATCATCACGATACGAACGCACACCCGCATCCGTAACGTTGGTAATAATATACCCGTTTCCCCATCCATCTTTCTTATCACGAAAATTTGTGTTCAAGACCCGCTGGCCGGGGAATTCGCTGTGCAAATAATTATCAAACACCGCCTGGGACGGCACACCATGGCATACGACGTCTGCAACAACCAGGTTTTCGTACGCCCTGGGCAAAAATTTTATCAAACCGGCACATTGACACGGCGTGCCTGTAAACAAGACCAAACGACCCGCGTCCAGAAAATTTTTTACTTGCGTGTAAGAATCACCAATCTTGCTCTGTAAATATTTAGAACCTTTCAGTTTTTGCAGTTCGTCCATTGTCTGTGCTGCAATATGGCGCAGTTGCATATTTTCATCAAACGCGGCGCCATAGACAACACCACCACGATTAATAACATATGCCGCCAATACAGGAAAAAATGCCCCTGATGAACTGTCTTTTCTTAATTCGTCATTGGCCATAACCGCAAAGCATTTTGGTGACGGATTATTTTTGAAATCAAACCCATTCATTGGACACGTCCGCTGGCACAGGCCACATTTAACACATTTAGATTCATCAATATGCGGATACAGGAATCCTTCATCATTTTGCATCATAACGATTGCATTAACCGGACACACATTTGCGCATACCGAACATCCGGTACAATCAATGGTATCACAGATTTTCACAGTGCCACCTCCCACGTGTTATGAACGACCACCCGTCCACCAAAGCCCTCTTTTTGGGCAATCAGTCCCGTATTTAAAATTTTTCCACCATCCAACGTAGAACATCCAAAATCGAACCAGCGCCACCCATCGCGATACTGGTCCATTAACGTAGAAATTAAAAAATCCAATGCGCCGATACAACGCGCTGTATCATCTGCCGCCAGGTATTGCGTATGCACAATATCTTTATAAACGAACAGTACACATCCTGCGATCATTTCCCCAGCGACAGTGGCGACATAACACTTTATATTCTGGGGGAATCGCGATGCCAACAACGCCAATTCATCACCACTATGCACCGCGCTGGTATTGTGATGTTGTTTCAATACGGCATTTTCCAGTTCGATAAATTTATGCCAATCTGACGTTTCTGTGATTTGCACACCTTCGCGTCGTGCACGAACAATTTGCGCGCGCCGTCCCTTTGGCATCTTTAATTTTTTAGTTAAATCAATTGTACACGATGGCTCTATCTTTAATATTTTCGCATTATTTCTGAACAACGCGTACAGATCTTCTTGTCCGGGATAGTTGTAATAGATATAAGGAATTGATTTATATATTATACGCCGAACACCATTGCTGCGATAATATTTTATCATGCCATCAAACACATCCAACATGGTGTGCATGTGCATTTTTGTATTACTGATAACGCCACCGAATGTCAGCCCTGCATGTGACACCACTGTATCGCCATCTATATTGGCCGGCATCAATGCGATTATTTCACCATCTTTTAAAAACAATAACGACGCATCACAAAATCTGTCTGCATGATATTCCATATATCCACGATTAAACATAAACATGGGCGTTCTGGAATTATCGACAAAACCGTTCCATTCGTCGCGGTATTCTGGTGAATATTTAACGACATCTATCATTATTCAGCCTTTTGAATTCGTTATAATCGCGGACATAGTCACTTTCGTCATAATAATCAGACGCCATAACCATCAGCACCGCCCCCGGCGAAAAATTGCGCATCTCGTGCCAGACCAGCCCATTTAACAACAGCCCTGTATTTGCATCAGACAATCTGATTGTTTCTGTACGATCGCCCCATTCACAATATATATCCACCGATCCAGATACACAGACCAACACCTGGGATAATTTATGGTGCGCATGGTGTCCCCGTGCAACGCCTGGTTTTGTTCCATATATCCAGTATACCCGCTTGATATCAAATGGGATTTGCTGGGCACCATTTGCGACACATAACTGTCCGCGTTCATCACCCAGTATGTCAAAATTCAAAATCTTTGGTGCATTTGTCATACAAACCTCCTTGTCTATTGATTAAAGTAATCCCACATATACGAACGACTTGTTCACAACGATTGATTTGAATGTACAGAAACCATCTTGCCAGATTTGACCATATCTTTTTCTTTTTAAACGGCTGGGTCCATCGTGTCGTAGAATAAGAATACTCGGTAATTTTTCGACCTGGGCGTCCTGGTTTAAAATCGTATACATGGTGATGGGACGGCAAACTTTTTATAATCTGTTCGCACCGCCGGCACCATTCATCGACGTCTGTTTCCAATACAAATCGCGACCATACATCATCAAACAGTTCTGCGGCATATTGTTTATCGTCCAGTATTTTGTGTGCCCGAACCAATAAATCCGAATACGTATGACAGCATGCCCCAGATGTTATTAAAAAATCCGCCTGGACCACAGAATTCAACGTTAACACCGGTTTACCTGCCCTGACGGCGTCAATGATTGCGGTTTCGCCGCCCACAGGTGTACTGTCTATGACCAAATCGGCCGCCCCCAGATACAACGGATATTCTGTTGCATAATCCAATCGTCCCACCAGCACCAGATTATTCGGATACTTTTTTCGCAGCCTGGGCCAAAATATACTGTCCGCGTTGGCCCCGGCGACATAAAAGACGATATCATTATCCGCGTCTATTAAATCACTGATAATATCTGAAAAATCCGGATGCCCCAGCGGATCATATTTCGTTGCCTGACCGGACGAGAATATCATTTTCTGTTTTGGTGCAATGCCTAATTTTTTACGTGCCACATCTTTATTTATTTTCAGCACATTTGTGTTATCCGCCGGAATCCCCAGCACACTGGCGCGCGCCGCACCCCGCTGGGTCCGTGTCAGTTCATTACGGTTATTATTTAAATCTGCGACATAATCAGATATTGATACGCCAATCCAAAACGCATGGTCGGCATGATTAAAGAATATTACTGGCCGTTCAAATTCTGGGGTTCCGAATGCCACCAACGCGATTGGGTCGTTCATATGAATATGCAACACAATTAATTCATATTCAGACGCCATTTGCCGTAATCGTATCGCGCTTTGTACGATTGTCTCGTTTTTATCCAAGACAAACAAATCGCCACCAGATTTTTGCATAACATCCCGTAATTGTGGCGGAATTTTCTCTGTTTGGCGCAGCAAGACACATGAATGCTGATATTTCACCATCTGTTGCGCCCAACGTTCGACGCATCGTGTATGTCCACCACTGGTATACGCTTCGGTCATAACGTGCAGCGTTGTCCCTGGCGTATAATTTTTCTGTTGTGGCACATGTATTGTTTGTGCCAAATCTGTAAACGCCCGTTCCAATACATCTGATGCAAAGACATCCGTCGTATGCGACACGGCAAAATCAGCCGCCTTTTTGGCCCGCGCACACCGCACAGATAAATCACGTGCGCGCCCGACTGCGCGTTCCATTGCCCGAAAACGACGCTGATTCCGTTTAATCCGATGTATAAAATATATCTCTTTAATTGAACGCATTTACGACCTCTGCGACTGTTTGAACATCTTGATGTGTCATAACAGGCGACACAGGCAAAGATATGATTGTTTCGTGAATTTTTTCTGTAATTGGATACTGACAATTATTCCATTCTGCATAGGCCGGCTGTTTATGTGGCGGTATGGGATAGTGAATAATCGTCTGAATATCATTATCGGCCAAATATGCCCCCAGACGGTCACGGTCATCTGTACGCACAGGGAACACATGCCAAACATTTGAATATTCGTCTGCGCCATTCATCGTCGGCAACACAATTTTTGGATTTTTTATATGGTCCAGATAATACTGGGCGATTTGACGCCGCCGTTGATTATCTGCATCCAGATACGCCAACTTTACATCCAACACCGCGGCATGTATTTCATCCAGTCGACTGTTTTTACCACGATATAAAAAGTGGTATTTTTTATCTGATCCATAGTTTGCCAGTGCTTTGACCTTGTTATATATATTTTCATCATTTGTCGTTATTGCCCCGGCATCACCCAACGCCCCCAAATTTTTCCCTGGATAAAACGAAAACGCGGCCGCATCACCTAAATTCCCGGTGCGCCGCCCGTTATACATTGCCCCATGCGCCTGGGCACAATCTTCGAACACGCGCAGGTCATATTTTTTCGCCAGTTCCCATATTTTATCCATTTGTACCGCGCGTCCATACAGATGCACAACCATTATCGCCCGTGTACGTGGGGTAATTTTTTCTTCGATTTTTTCTGGGTCGATATTCAACGTGCTTATATCAGGTTCAACCAATACCGGCCGCAACCCATTTTCAGAAATTGCCAATATTGTTGCGATATACGTATTTGCCGGAACGATGATTTCATCACCAGGATTAAAATCATATGCACGAATCATCAGCGTCAACGCGTCCAGCCCATTTGCCACCCCCAGACAAAATCTGGTTCCAATATATTTTGCAAAGTTCCGGGTAAAAATCTGGTTTTCTTGGCCCAACAGATACCATCCGCGATCCAAGACCCCGGCCAAACGCGAATCTATTTCATCGCGAAAGCGGTTGTTTATTTTTTCTAAATCCAGAAATTTTATCATTATTTAACCTCTCTTTTAACATGTGTGTGGGGTGCGCTTTATCTGATGAACAAAGTTCAATATTTCTGTTAACGCAACATTTGCGTCTATCTGGCTGATAACCATGCCTGATTCATATTTTGCGACCCGCTGGGCCGGCGCACCGATATCAAAACACACCACAGGCAACCCCATATCAATACACTCGGACGTTGTAAAAGAAAACGTTTCTGGCACCACAGACGCAATAAACACAACGTCTATTTGGTGCATCTGGACCAGGTCTGGTAACGCGGCATGCACATATGGACCCGTGCACACGAATTTTTCGCTTTGCGGCATATCACCATAAAAAGTGCCAATATTCACTATGCGTACATCATCGGGCAAGACATCCAACATTTGACATACAATTTCTTTGCCCTTGACAGACGTCAGATTACCAACCACCCCAATATTTATGCCATTATGTTTTTTAATTTTGACGGAACGCATTTTCGGCACATTATGCGGAACCAACCTGACTTTTGATTCCAACGATGGATACACAGACAAGAATATTTTCTTGCTGCTGTCCGAAAAAACAACAATATCAGTTACCACATTTTCTAAAACCGGCAACCACTGTGCACGCCACTGCAGTATATTAGATTGACATTTTGTGCACACCACAGCGTCATGTTTAACACACGATACTAAATTCGGCTGTAACAAATGAACTGTTGGACACAAACAATAATAATCATGCAGCATAAATTCAACCCCCAGTCCCGGGGACGCATTCTTTTCACGCGTAACAAATCCAATGACATCCATAATGGATTTATAGCCAACTAAATTATTTATAACGATACGGCTAAACAAACCGTGCCACGAACGGAACCTGAATTTTTTAACAACACACACCGCCCCGTCACGAACACGGGAAAAGAAATATGCACCACAATCTGGGTTATATTTACATATAACAACATCAAATTTTTTTGACAGTTCATCAATCTTTCCATCCGAATATACTGCGACCCCGCCACCCCAACAATGGTCAAAATATAACAATGACCGTCCCCCAGAACCAATATTCTGCTTGAACGATCTGACAGATACGCGCCTGTATTTCCAGCCGAAAAAAATCTTCAGAACATGCAAAACCACGACGCACTTGCACCACCCAGTATCAATAACTTTGAATACCGTTTTCCCAAACAGCTTGTACCTGACTACATTCGGTTGCCCACCGGACTGCATGGTCTTTTATCTCCATTTAATCTTGAACAGTGGAATAAACTCAAATAAATACAGCGTATTGTGCTTTAATTTCACAATCGGAATAAAACCGAACAGCCGCAACCGAAACCGTGTTTCAACCCCATAGCGTTGCTTGTAATCTGCCCAAAACGCGGGATATTTATTTATCAGTTGCACATGTATGCTTCGCCACGCCGCCAGCATTTTACCTTTTAACCGTTCTGATGTATTCTCGCCAAACCACCGATACTTAACCAACACCTGTTGAATATTGTAAAAGTGCGTAACATCCATCAATCGGGCCCACAATCTGTAATCTTCTGCGGGGGTGTAAACCTCTTCGTATTCAATTCCATTATCCACCAATACCGACCGACGTATCATAGATGCCGTATGTGCGACACAACAGTTTTGAATTGTATGCACCTTGATATCAAAATCACTTTCTGGATTCTTTACTATGCCGTTATTCTTGCCAAAACACTGCAACCACCCTGACACGACACCAACATCCGGATGCGCATCCAGATACGCGACCTCTTTGGCCAGTCGTTCTGGCACAGATATATCATCATGATCGAATATCGCCAAATATTCCCCACGCGCCATTTTCAACAGCGTATTACGTGACGGTGTTATACCCATATTTTTGCTGTTTTTAGAATATTTAATACGCTTGTCATGTTTGGCATATTCTTTGACTATTTTTTCTATTTCCGTATTATCTGGGGAATCGTTTAGAATCAAGAATTCAAAATCCGTAAACGTCTGGGACAATATCGATTCTATCATCTCGCGCAGGTGCTGTGGATTTGTATTATAAATTGGCGTTAAAACAGATACTCGTGGTGCTGCACGCATTTTTCATCCTCTTCAACAGAAAACAGCGGCGGAGCTCAAACCGACGCAGGATTCGCGCCCTTGGTGACATTGCTGTTACACCACTCCGCCATATGGATGCCGCCATATTTTCATGATAGGGACTTAGAAACACCATCATTGGATATTATGGCGGCACAACCTGTCACAGCCACAACGCCACCGAACAAAAAATAACGATGGTTTGTTTTTTACGGCTGTCACTGCCCATCATACTAGTCAAATTTTTCCTATTTTGCAAGTATTAAAGGTTTTGATTGATATGCCCGTTGGAATTAATTTTTAACCATCGTTATTTTATTATTTGTGATTCGCAATGCACCTGCACAGTGTTGGCAGACTGACATGAAAGTACCGTGCAATTTGATTTTTCGTACTGCCCCGGGCCAGCATATCCATAACCTGTTCACGCTTGCCATCCAATTTATACTGTTTATTCACACTGCCACGCGGCCGCCCCAGTTTTATACCCTTGGCGCGCCTGACGGCCAATGCCTCCTTGGTGCGTTGCGATATCATATCGCGTTCTATTTCTGCCGCCATTCCGAATACAAAGGCCAATATTTTCGCCTGGATTGTGTTATCCAGCGCATACCCATCTTTGACAGAATATACAATAACCCCTTTGTTCAACAACGTTTCCAGTATCCGAAACAGCATGAACAATCGCCGCCCCAGCCGGGATAATTCTGACACAATTATGACATCTCCGGCCTTGACCGTCTTTAATAACCTGCCGAATTTTCGATTATCTGGGTCTGTGGCGCCAGATACCCCGATATCTATGATGTATTTGTTGATGTCCAGCCCCAACATCTGTGCCTTTGTTTCAATTCCAATACGTTGATTATTTGTGTCTTGGGCATCTGTACTGACCCGTAAATAAGCATATACCATAACAACCTCTTTTTGCTATGATATGATGTTCTATTCACACACCAATCACAAAATATAATGCCCGGCAAATGTCGTTTTTTATTTTTTAAATTCATACACATATAATCGATGCGGATATTGTTTACCTGCATATCTTGTGTATCCATTACCCACATCAATAACACGCACCGGGGATATGTCCGGTATTTCAAAATCCACAGAAATCAGAACATCAAATTTATTCGAATATGTTGCCAGACGCGGTGTTACATTTGGCCCCATATACGCGACCGCGATGTCCACCCGCCCATGCATATTTTCCAGGTATTGATATATATTCCCCCACACAGTCCGCGAATTTACGCGATATAATTTATCCAGCACCCAACTGATTAATGCCGCGCCTGGCATTCTTTCCACCCCGACCACATGCGCAGATGTATTCCGCGCAATATATCGTGCCAACCCGCCATATCCCGACCCTAATTCCAAGACTGTTTTCGCATGCGGATAAAACATGTTTATTTGTTGCACAACCGCCGCGCGTTCGGTACTGTTCGCCGGCACAAAGGGTGGCGTTTTTGATACAATTACATTCCAACTGTATTCAATAAACTTAACCCCATAGTAC
>CALXPA010000035.1 GCA_944390185.1 uncultured Alphaproteobacteria bacterium
GGAACGTCATATCCCATTACAAAACGGCCAACGCCCTGGGACAGACCGACCCCCAGTACCAACCCCAGCATAGACCCGATAAATGATATCAGAATCGCTTCGGATAAAAACTGGGTGATAATGTGGCGTTCGCGGGCACCAATCGCTTTGCGAATGCCGATTTCCCGGGTGCGTTCTGCAACCGATACCAGCATCATGTTCATAATCCCAATTGACCCAACCAACAGCGATACCGCTGCAATCGCAACCAGCAACATTGTCATGTATCCGGTGACGGAATCCATGGCCTCCATCACTTGTTTCATGTCCATGATTTGGAAATCGTCCGCTTCGTCATCAGACAGTTTATGTCTGTCACGCAGCAATGCGGTTATTTGTTCGATGACCAGGGCGTTGTCGGCGTTGTCTGTTAATTTTAACGTCACTGTACTGACCGAATTTGGAAAGCGGCTGCCCTGCAGGCGCTTTTTCAGCGTTGTAATCGGAATGATTATCATGTCATCTTGGCTCATCATGCCGGAATCGCCGCGTTCGCGGGTCACACCAATAATGGTAAATGGCATGTTTTGTACGCGAATGATTTCACCAACAGGGTTTTCGGGCATTTGCAATTCTTCGGCCGTTTGGGGGCCAATAATCGCATAGGTCGACCCGTTGCGCACAGCAGATTGGTTGAAAAATGTGCCGTACTTCATTTCCAGATTTTGTACCTGTTCGTATCCTGGGTATGCGCCAATCATTGATGTGGCCCAGTTTTGATTTCCGTATATAACCTGGGCGGATGCGTTTTGAATCGGGCTGTATGCCGCGACATCCGGTAATTGGCCGATGAATTCAGCGTCATCAATTGTTAATGTTTGACGGTTGCCAGTGCGAACCCCCGCGCTTTGCGCCGCACCAGCGCGTATCGTAATCGTATTCGTCCCCAGGGATGAAAACTGGTCGCTGATTTGTTTCGATACTGTTTCGCCAACCGCGACCATTATCACAACAGCCATAACGCCAATGATAATGCCCAACACGGTCAAGAATGATCGAACTTTGTTGCCGCTGATAGACAACCAAGATTCTTTTAAAATATCGCTAAACGTCATATCTGGCCCCCATGTGATAGTGTGTTAGTGCTGTTGCAAGACGCGTTCGTCGCGTGGTACGCGGCCATCGTATGTTATGCGTCCGTCATATATGTGTATCAGGCGTCGTGAATATTGGGCAATCTCAAATTCGTGCGTAATCATAACAATGGTGATGCCCATGTCTTGGTTTAATTGCTTTAGAAACGTTAAAATGTCGTTGCCCATCTTGCTGTCCAGTGCGCCAGTTGGTTCGTCTGCCAGGATTAATTTCGGATTCCCGGCCAATGCGCGCGCAATTGCAACACGCTGTTTCATTCCACCAGATAACTGGGTCGGCAGATATGTTTCAAACTTTTCCAATCCGACACGGCGCAACATTTCGCGTGCACGGCGTATGCGTTCGTCCATCGGCAGACCGCGGTACATTAATGGTAACATCACGTTGTCCAGGACGTTACGCTTGGACAGTAAATTAAACTGTTGAAAAACAAATCCAATATATTCGTTTCGTATCATTGCCAATTCGTCAGCGTTCAGGTGTGCGACGTCTTGGCCATACAGTTTGTATGTGCCGCTGGTCGGGGTGTCCAGTGCGCCGATAATATTCATGCATGTGGATTTACCACTGCCAGATGGGCCCATGATGGATACAAATTCGCCCTGGGACACATCAAACGTTATATCAAACAGAACCTGTTGTTGCCCGCCCATTTCCATGGGAAAACTTTTGCATATCTTGTTCATAGAAATTATATTTACAGGATTTTTTTTATCTGGTTGACGTTTCATGTAAAATCTCTCTCGGCTGATATCTACTGGGGGGCAGTATATCACATATTCAGTTTTTTTTCATTTAAAAAAGCGCGTTATTTTATTTGCGTTTTCGTGTTTATTTTTGTATTGTCTGCATAGAATAAAAGGTATGAAAATGGATGAAAAAAAGCTGTCTTTTGAAGATGCGTACAAGCAGTTAACAGAACTGGTTAAAAAAATGGAATCAGGGGAATTGCCGTTGGCGGATTCTGTCGCAGCGTACGAACAAGGCATTAAACTGAAGGCGTATTGCGAGCAATTGTTGAAAGAGGCAGAATTAAAAATCGAAACACTAAAGGTTACAACCCCAGCGCAAGAATAAATGGATCTATCGTGGCGGATAAAGGTAAACTGACCCCGGTTATGCAGCAGTATGTGGATATGAAGGCAGAAAATCCAGATGCGCTGTTGATGTTCCGGTTGGGCGATTTTTACGAGGCGTTCTTTGAAGACGCAAAAACAATCAGTTCCAGTCTGGGGCTGGTCTTGACCCAGCGTGGCGTTGATGGGGATGGTGAAAATATCCCAATGTGCGGAATTCCGTGGCACGCCGCAGATAACTATTTCGGGCGTCTGGTGCGGGCGGGGTTTCGCGTTGCGTTGGTGGAACAGATGGAAACGCCCGCCCAGGCCAAGGCCCGCGGACACAAGTATATCGACAGACGGGTTGTGCGTGTGCTGACGCCGGGAACGCTGACAGATGAGAATTTATTAACGCCAAAAAATTCTAATTTCTTGGTCGCTGTATTGTTGATGCCGGATGGACAGTTTGATATCGCGGGGTGCGATATATCCACAGGGGAATTTTTTGTCGGTGTGGGTGCAGATGTCTTTGATGACCTGGTGCGTATTAATCCGGCTGAAATTATTTATCCAGAATCAGATGCTGAAAATGTTACGATTGCGCGTCTGCGTGCATTGTTTAAAACAACCCCGGTTTATGAAAAACTGTATCGGCGTGCCGATATTAACCAGATTGTGTCGCGGGTGTTTGGCGGTGCGGTTGATGTAAATCGTGGTGCCGATACAAATTGTGACAGTGCAATTGCATTGTTGGCGGGATACCTGTTCAATACACAGCGTGGCGCAGAAATAACATTTCGGGCGCCGTATCAATATAAAACTGGTCGCCAGATGTTGGTTGATTCTGCCACATGGAAAAGTCTGGAAATTGATGCGCCGATAAATGATGGTGGGGTGTGTTTGGTCGATGTTTTGGATAATACCAAGACGGCCGCCGGGGCGCGAAAGTTACGGTCTTATTTGCGGGCGCCATCTGGGGATGCGGATGAAATCCGTCGTCGCCAGGAACATGTTGGGCATTTGGTCTTGAATCCAGATGTTATGGCGGCGGTGGCGGCAATGTTGGATGCGGTCCCAGACGTGGGGCGCAGTATGTCACGATTGCTGTCTGGACGTGGAACACCCCGTGATATGCGGTATGTTTGCGATTTTATGTTGGCGTTGCCGAATGCCAAGATGTTTGCGTCACGCCTGGATTCTGGGTTGGCGACGCGTTTCGCAGATATTAAATCGCACGACGCGTTGGCGGTGCGGTTACAGTCAGCGTTGGCAGATGAATTACCAACGTTTTTCCGTGATGGTAATGTAATCAGGGCCGGGTTTGATGTGGCGCTGGATAACATGCGGGCGCTGGCGCATGGGGCGCGTGAAACGATTGCCGCGTTGCAGTCTGAATATGCCAATGCCACCAGTGTGCATAACCTGAAAATCAAGTATAATAATATTCTGGGGTATTTTATAGAGGTTCCGTCCGCCCGTGCCGATGCATTGATGGCGCCAGAATCAGGATTTATCCATCGCCAGACAATGGCGGGAAATATGCGGTTTACCACGGCGCGATTGATTGACCTGGATAATGATGTTCGCAGTGCGGCCGAAAAATCTGCAGGAATCGAGGCAGATATTATCGCGCATATGATTGAAGATATTCGTGCTGTTTCGGACGATTTACATGCCGCCGCAGATTTGCTGGCAGATTTGGATGTGTGGTATTCACTGGCCGTGGTTGCAGATCGATATAATTGGGTGCGCCCAACAATTACAAATGATAATGCGTTTGATGTCGTTGGTGGGCGACATCCAGTGATTGAATATGTGCTGCGTCAACGTGGGGATAATTTTGTAAAGAATGACTGTAATTTAAATGTGCGGCCAATTGCGCTGTTGACCGGGCCAAACATGGCGGGTAAATCAACGTATCTGCGCCAGAATGCATTATTGGTCGTACTGGCGCATATTGGGGCCTTTGTTCCGGCCACGCGGGCAACCATCGGTATTTGTGACCAGTTGTTCAGTCGGGTTGGTGCATCTGATAATTTGGCCGCGGGCCAGTCTACATTTATGGTAGAGATGAGCGAGACCGCAAATATCCTGCGGCGGGCGACGGTGCAATCGTTTATAATCTTTGATGAAATTGGACGGGGTACTGCAACATATGATGGAATGGCCATTGCCCAGGCTGTTTTAGAATATTTGGATACTCTGCGGCCACGCACGTTGTTTGCAACGCATTATCATGAATTAACTGCGCTGGTGGAAAATGGTGACCAAGGGCTGGGGAATGTGGCGTGTTTAACAATTGATGTGCGCGAACATGATAACGAGATTATATTTATGCATAAAATAATTCCTGGGGTGGCAAATCGGTCGTATGGAATCCAGGTCGCGAAAATGGCCGGCATGCCAGAATCGGTCGTCGCACGCGCAGAAATGGTCTTGACGGCACTGGAATCGCGCGATGGACCTGGGGTAATTGCACACCAGACGGCCCCGGCACGTGGCGACAAAGGAAAAAGTCATGCCGCACAGCCCACACCCCAGATGCAGTTAAATCTGTTTGGATAAAAAAGGATGTCGCAATATGAATGTACGCCCGCTGTTTATCTTTCGAACACCGTTTTATGAACCCAGGTATCAAGAATTTTACAGCACGGCGCGATTGCGGGAATTCTTGACAGAGTTTAATTTCTTGGCCCCGCATATCCCAAGTGTCGCCCCCAGTGGGTTGGCAGAATTCCAATTGGGGGCGCGGATGGAATTTTTTATTGATGGATATGCATGCAGTTCTGATGTGCGATGGGGGCCGCGCTTTGTCGTTGGGCGGCGCGTAAAGTTTGACGGCAAACGCATGTTCATAGAAACGCCACTGGATGCGTCTGTGTGTGATAATTTGGTTTTGCGCCAGTATTGCGAAATTCCGTTTCATCGTGGCATGGCTGATGCGGTTATAAATCTGGACGGTTTGCGGCAATTGTGGCCTGTGTGTGAAAACAGTCGTTCTGAATTGATTAAATTTTTAACACGAACTGCGCGTGAACAGTATACAATAAAAAGGCGCTGAGGCAAATGGCATCGGGTTGGATAATTTTGGACAAGCCGTCGGGTATGACCAGTCGTGGGGCAGGCGCACGGGTGGCGCGTATGTTCGGCGCACGTACGTTCGGGCATATTGGAACGCTGGATCCGATGGCGTCGGGGGTGTTGCCAATCGCATTGGGGGCGGCGACGAAAATGATACCATTTGTCGAAGATGTTCGTTGCGCTGATAAAGAATATTTATTTTCAATGCAATTTGGTACTGAAACAGATACGCTGGACATCACAGGGCATGAAACACGACGTACTGATATTATACCAAATCGCGATGCTGTTATTGGGGTGTTGGGGAACTTTATCGGTGATATAGACCAGGTGCCCCCATTATACAGTGCGGTGCACGTCGATGGGCGTCGGGCGTATGATTTGGCGCGCAAAGGGGCGCGGCCCGATATTCCGGCGCGTCGTGTGCATATAGATGCGCTGGAACTGGTGGACATAGATGGCCTGAATTGGACGCTGCGCATGCGGTGCGCGCGTGGTACGTATGTGCGGTCGGTTGCGCGTGATATTGCGCACTTGTGTGGTACTGTGGCCACGGTCAGCATGATACGCCGTATCCAGGCGGTCGGATTTGATATAAAAAACACGGTACAACTTGATTTTTTGGAAAATCTGGTTAATAATGGCGGGGCACCTGGGGAAATCCTGGGGGCGGTTGATTTTGGACTGGGGGACATTCCGGTTCTGAATCTGGACGGTAAGGCGGCCGGGTTATACAAAAATGGCGGCTTTATCGCGACAAGTGGGGCGAATGGCCTGCGTCGTGTTTATTCTGGTGGGGATTTTATCGGCATCGGAATGGTTGACGGCGGGGTGCTGCGTCCAAAGCGAACAATTTAAATAAAGGAAAATACAGTGTCCATTACAAAAGCAAGAAAGCAAGAACTGATTACGGAATTTAAAACAACAGATGTCGATAATGGTGGATCGACCGCGTCCCAGGTTGCAATTCTGACGGAACGCATCCGTAACCTGACCGAACATATGAAGCAAAATCGCAAGGATAAACATTCACGTCGTGGTTTGCTGTTGATGGTCAATCGTCGTAAAAAACTGTTGGCGTATATTAAAAAGAACAGTTTGCATGAATACGAAGATCTGATTAAAAAGTTGGGTCTGCGTAAATAAAAGAACCGTCCATGTGGACGGTTTTTATTTATGCATAAACCTTGGCGCTAAATAGTTAAAGTATTTTGATAGCTTTGTAAAAAAATCTGTTAACTCAATTTGTTAGTTTAATATATTAAAGGATGTTATTTCCCCAGGCACAGTTGTGAAAACGTTGCGTCCAGGACATCTGTGGTCGTGATTGTCCCCAGAATTTTTCCAATTGAATCTGCGGCGTGGCGGGTGTGTTCGGCGAAAATGTCATAATTGCCTGTTGGCGCGGCCAGGGCAGATTTTAATTCAGCGGCCGTGGTCATCAATAATTCGCGGGTGCGGGCATTGACAGCGACACCGTGTTCGGCACGTGCCGCAATTTGTTCGATTTTTTTATTTATTGTGGAAATCAGTTTTTTTATTCCATCGCCCGTTTTGGCCGATACATATATTGCGCCGCGTTCGTGCGGTTTTTTGCCGACGTCCGATTTATTTACAACATAGACTTCGTTTTGCGCGTGGCGTGGCGGGATTGTGATTTTGTTCGTTGCGCTTTGTACATATATTATAATGTCTGCGTTTTCGATTTCAGATTTTGTGCGTTCGATTCCCAGTTTTTCAACTGCGTCGGTGGCGCGACGAATACCGGCCGTGTCCGACAGGTTCACCATATATCCGCCCATATCAATTGTGGCGGAAACCACATCGCGCGTTGTGCCCGGTGTGTCAGATACGATTGCGCGATTTGCACCAACAATGGCGTTAAACAGTGATGATTTGCCGACATTCGTTTTTCCAACCAGTGCCACATTAAAACCGCCGCGGATGGCGCGAACCGCCACATAGCGCGAAATGGCGGCATTAATTTCATCGTATAATTTTTTTGTATGGGTGCGGATTGTTTTCCCGATGTTTGCGGGTAATTCGTCATCTGCATAGTCCAGCATTGCCGCCGCATAGGCAGATATTTCAATCATCTGGGTGCGCCATGCGTTATATATTTCACTGTCGCCGCCCAACATAGACGCCAGTGCCGATTTTCGTTGGGCGTCTGTCTGTGCGTCCAACAGCGCCGCCAGGCCGTCAATGTCCGCCAAATCCATTTTGCTGTTATAAAATGCGCGGCGTGAAAATTCGCCTGGCAGTGCCATACGGCCACCCATATCGCCCAGGTATTCAAATATTTTTTCAACCACCGCCGGTGCGCCATGGGAATGTATTTCAATAACGTCTGTGCCGGTAAATGATTGCGGTGCGGCAAAGTATATGGCGATAACCTGGTCAATCAAATCGCCGGCGGTGTCGCGAAAATTTGCAAAATATGCGTGGCGTGCGTCTGCTGATTTGCGATTTGTGATTTTTAAAAACAAATTATACAAATCATCGCCCGATACACGTATGACCGCCACACCTGATTTTCCATGTCCCGACGACAGCGCAAAAATAGTTTCATTATTGTTCATATTTTATTTATTCCCGCTGATTTGTTTTAATGCCATTGGCACCAGTTTTGATACATCGGCGTCTGGATTTGCGGCAACCAGTTTTTGTGCCATATCCACAATGTCCAATCTGCGGTATCCCAATGATTCCAGTGCCGCCAGCAAATCGGGCAGGGTGCCAGACGCCGTGCCAGAATCAATGCAGAATGTGGTGCCGGCGATTTTGTTCTTTAATTCAACAATGATTTTTTCTGCGACCTTTTTCCCAACGCCCGGCGCAGTGGCGATTGTTTTTGCATCCCCCGTGGCGATTGCCGACATTAATGTATCTGGTTTTATTGTGGACATGATGGCCAAGGCCAGTCGTGGCCCGACGCCAGATACACCAGTTAATTGTACAAACAGATTTTGTGATTGCAGACTGGAAAAACCAAACAGGCGAATTGAATCTTCGCGTACAACAGTTTCAATCCACAAAGACACCGTTGATTTCGGGGTCAGGTATTCGGGGGTAAAAACCTTGTACCCGACGGGGCCCGCCATCAAGATGACAAAACCGTCGCCGGTGTAATCAACAATTCCTTGCAATTTTCCAATCATTTGTTATCCTTT
>CALXPA010000036.1 GCA_944390185.1 uncultured Alphaproteobacteria bacterium
ATGTAGGAACCTGGTATTATTGCCGTTTTTGTCGTGCCTGGTGATTGGTGGGGCGCGGGCAAATTGGGAATACGACGGATATTATGTTGGCGATGGTGCGTATGTCGATAACGGCAGTCGTTTTGTCATATCTGTACGTGGCGGCGCATCTTTTTCAACGGCCAAGATAAAAAACCAGGTTGGATCACTGACATCCGAATACTATATTGATACCGACACCGGTATTGTTATGTCGGCGGGGTATTGTGGTGATGATTGCGCCATGTTCACATACGCGGGAATGGCAGACTTGGCGGCATTACCACCACGTACGGACTATTCTGCGTTTACATTCGCCGCGGGGGCCAGTTTTGGGTGGACCATCCCGTATCATCCCCAGTGGCGGGTTGAACTGGGCTGGGACCACATTTCCAAGGGCGAATATAATTCATCCCCATTGTATGAAGGTGACCTGGAACTGACCGGCGGGGACGTTTCGGGGATTGTTCTGCATTTAACCAGTGGCGGGGTCCAGTCGTCTGTTTCAACCGACGTAATCAGTGTAATGGCATTTTATGATTTTTATGATGGCCTGCAAAAGCCGGCGAATACTGCAATCCCATATATTGGCTTTGGTTTGGGCTATGCGGATTCCAAGACGGTTATGAATCTGGCGGATTTGTATGGTGATTTGTCAGAATCGGTTGATATGGGTAACTTTGGCCAGATGGATGAATACGGCGTGATTCAGTTTAATCGGTCTGAAAACAGTTCGGCAAATGTTGCGGGGATTGTTGCATTGGGATTGTCGTATGGGATTACAGAATCCTTGTTCATTGATTTTGGGGCACGCCTGATGTATATTCCGCGCATCAAATGGGGGCTGAATAATACAGACAATTCGCGCACACGCGATTGGTTCAGCGCAGACAACGTCTTTATGGCGAATGTCTTGTTGGGGCTGCGTTTTGAATTTTAAAAAATCCGCATCGCGGATTTTTATTTTATCCCATATTTTCCACGATTAATTGGGCGATACGATAATGCTTCGGCCAGATCGGACATTTCGATATTATCCGCCCCACGCAAATCGGCAATTGTACGCGCAATGCGGCGAATTCGGTTATATCCGCGTGCCGACATACCCATCTTTTCTGCGGCGGTGTTTAAAAAGTTCGTCAGTTCATCCGACAGTTGCGCAACCGTATCCAACGCCGCCCCGTCCAGTTGCGCGTTCGCCACGCCCTGGCGTGCCAGTTGTCGATTTCGGGCAGCGACGACACGTTCGCGAATTTGGGCCGATGTTTCTGTGGGTGCGCTGTTATCTTTGTTCATTTCCCATGGGTTTACTGGGTCGACATCAACATGCAAATCAATTCGGTCCAACAGCGGCCCAGATATCTTGTTTTGGTACGCTTCGGCACATCTGGGGGCGCGCGAACACGACAGTGCTGCATTTCCCAAATGTCCACACGGACACGGATTCATTGCCGCAATTAATTGAAACCGCGCCGGGTATGTTGCAGTGCGACGTGCACGTGCAATCATGATTTTGCCGGCCTCCATCGGTTGGCGCAGGATTTCCAACGTTGCACGATTAAATTCTGGCAATTCGTCCAGAAACAGCACGCCATTATGTGCCAACGAAATTTCGCCTGGTCGTGCATCCGCCCCGCCACCAGCCAGTGATACGGCGCTGGACGTATGGTGCACACTGCGGAATGGGCGTGACGTAACCAGCGATTGTCCATGCAATTGGCCGGCAATAGAATAAATAATTGATGTTTCTAAGATTTCGGCCGGGGTCATTTCTGGCAATATTGTTGGCAGCCGTGACGCCAGCATCGTTTTTCCCGACCCCGGGGGACCGACCATCAGCATCGCATGTCCGCCCGCCGCGGCAATTTCCAGTGCGCGTTTGGCGGCCGCCTGGCCATGAACTTCGGCCATATCCAGGTTATGTGTTGTATCCCCGCCTGTCATTCCGACGGCCGGCAGTGGCAAGATTTGCGTACCCTTAAAGTGATTTATTAATTCCAAGACATGAAACGGCGCCAGGATGTTTGTGTGTCCGGCCCATCGTGCTTCGGTTCCTTGGTCACCTGGGCATATTATGCCAAATCCGTGTTGATTGGCCCAAACGCTGGCCGGCAGTACGCCGTCTGTTTTTAGTATTGCGCCATTCAGGCCGACTTCGCCGATGATAATATATTTGCTTAATTCATCTTCTGGTAATACGCCGATGGCGCACAGTATTCCGCACAGAATGGGCAAATCAAAATGCGACCCGCTTTTCTCTAGGTCTGCGGGCGACAGATTAACGGTCAGCCGCTTTGGCGGCATAGATAAATTCAGCGCGCTTAACACATTGCGTATTCTTTCCGCCGATTCTTTGACGGCGCGATCCGCCAATCCGATTATATTAAATTCTGGCTTTGCCAGACCGGCGGACAGTTGTACCTGGACATCAATACGTGTGGCGTCCATGCCATTAAAGATAACAGAACTTAAAGATATCATATCGTCATATTAAAACTTGCACAACATCAATTCAAGTTATAAAATACCCGGGTCAACCAAGGGGATGTTCTGTCATGCCAGCCAAGAAAAAAACAAATGTTGCACGTGATTGGTTCAATACCATATTTTATGGTGCACTGATTGCCATCGCATTCCGCAGCTTTTTACTGGAACCATTTAATATACCGTCTGGGTCGATGATACCGACGCTGCATGTTGGCGATCATATATTTGTGGAAAAGTGGCCATACGGCTATTCCCGGTATTCGTTCCCGTTTGGGTCGTGGCATTTGTGGAATGGGCGCTTTTTTGGTGGCGAACCAGATGTTGGCGATGTAATTGTTTTTCGCAATCCCATTAATGAATCCCAGGATTATGTGAAACGCCTGATTGGACGGCCGGGTGACACGGTCCAGATGGTGGATGGTCGGTTGTACATAAATGGTGAAATTGTTCCGCGTGATAACCCGCGTCCCTATGTAATTGCAAATATACCGAAATCATTGCGCAGCGCGGGATTCCACATTCCCGAAGAAAATATGATGATCAAGGGTAATAAAATCTGGGTTGATAACCAGCCAGCTGATTTTAATTATACGATTGAATATAAAGATGACAAGTTTTGTCGTGCAAATGGCTGGGCGTGCGGTGTGTTTCATGGCACAGAATACACAGAAACATTACCGAATGGTGTCCAACACAGTATTGTTGAAATGACAGATAATGGTCCATTGGATAACACGCCATTGTTTACGGTGCCTGAAAATCATTATTTCTTTATGGGTGACAACCGCGATAACAGTGGTGACAGTCGTGCGGATATTGGGTATGTGCCACGTGATAATGTTCTGGGGCCGGTGTGGTTTATATGGTATTCACACAATTATTATTCGCCGATGTTGGCGATATGGAACTGGGGCAGCAAGATACGCTGGGACAGGATAGGCATGGGGATTGACTGAATTGACGATACTGAATTATGATTTTAAAAATCCAGAACTGTTGGAATTGGCGTTGACCCAAAGTGGTGCGAATGCAACGCATAATAATGAACGTCTGGAATTTATTGGTGATCGGGTTTTAGGGTTGGCGGTGGCGACCCTGTTGTACGAAATGTACCCTGATGAACGCGAAGGTGATCTGGCGCGGCGGCATGCGGTATTGGTATCTACGGACACGTTGGCGGATATGGCGGTTCGACTGGGGGTTAATAAAATGGTGCACCATGGTCACATGACTGCGGGACGCAATACGCATATGTACGCCAACACGATGGAGGCTGTATTCGGCGCCATCTATCTGGATGGTGGTTTTGCGGTGGTAAATGCGATAATTGTTGACCTGTGGCGTGATTTGGCGGCGGCGGATGCTGTTGCACCCAAAGATGCCAAGACCAGATTACAAGAACTGGTCCAGAAACACGATTCTGGGGCGTTGCCAACGTATGAATATCTGGCAACAACGGGCCAGTCGCACCAGCCAGTGTTTAATGTCCGCGTGTCGGCCATGGGAAAGTCTGCCACCGCCAGTGGCCCCAGTAAAAAGACGGCCAGTATTGCGGCCGCGGCCGAATTGTTGAAACTGCTTGCATTTTAGACATTTGGTATATAGAATTACTGGCGACAAACAAAGGAATATTGACAATGTTTACAATTTTGCTGGTTTTATTGATAATAGTCGCAATTTTAATGATTTGCCTGATTTTATTACAAAAGTCCGAGGGCAGTGGAATGTCCGGATCATCGGCGGCATCAATGTTTGGTGGTGCGTTGACTGGTGCGGCGGCGGGTAATTTTTTAACGCGTGCGACGGCGTGGTTGGCAACGATATTTTTTATATTGTGCACGTTGTTGGCATTGGTATCGGCAAAATCTGATATCGCCACACAGCAAAGTGGCCTGCGCAGTGAATTGGTTCACCAGGCCGCAGATTCATCGGCGACCCCGGGCGCAAATGATGCAAATAATATATTGGATGCGGTCCCGCCTGCGCCCGCGGCAGAATAAAAAATCCCGCATTTGCGGGATTTTTTAATATATATGTAAAATTATTTTTTCGATGTTTTCCGTTTTGCTGGTGCTTTTTTTACCGTGGCTGTTACGGTCTTTTTTCCGGAAAATTCATCACGAAATGCACGGTACAGCGATGCGCCACATACGTACGCCACCAGTGCACTGAATGCCGTAATCAGTCCATAAATCAACCCGTCCGAGAAAAATGCAAAGAACACAACGGCGATAATCAACACAATTGTGTATCCCAGATTTTTACCGAAAACATTTAAAATTCTTTCAAAAGTGTTCATTTTTCATCCCTTTTGTTGGACGGACATATTATATCATAATTTAAACAAAAAATCCACAAAAAACGGTTGCAAACTGCAACCGTTTAACAGGGGAACTGGAAAAAAACACATATTTATAAAATCACTTGGCCGCCGATACGCGCCGTGCGTGGAATCGGGCCAAACGAAGATGTTGGTGTTACATATATATTGCCTGTGACTGTGAATTCGCCGGCAAATTGCAGCATGCCCATATCGCGCAGAAACATGTTGCCTTCGACGCGTACGCCGCGTGGCAATACATACTTGCGCATGTGCTGCAGGTACAGATTGCCCTTGATAACTGTGCCGTTTTGCAACATTGTTGCGGCGCCACGGCTGTCAATTATGACATCGCCATACATTGTATTGCCCTGGCGTGCGGTTTGTTTGATTGCTGTCTTGTCTGGGCGAATACGCGCAACACGTACTGGTTCACCCACCATTTGGCGTGTTTTTATATCGCGTTTAATCGGCAGTACAGTTGACGTGTTAATGTTCTGGATATTTTTTTGCGCCACGTTCTGGGTCACATTGATTTCCGGCGCCAGATCATTTCGGGCCACAATGACCATCGGGGTACGATTACAGCGCACAATATCAATAATCAGCATTGAAAATAAAACGATTATCGCACACAGCAACGTAGAATTTACCAGACCAATTAAATCCAGACTGCGAATCCATGCCCATACGCGTGCGCACCCACGACCGATTGCGCGAAACGGAATACAAATCGCATTCCATACGCGTGCCCAAACAGACGTGTTTTTAGACTGTGATGCACGATTTGTGCGTTTGGCTGGTTTGCGTGACGCAGATTTACGCTCTATGCGACGTGCCGCGATTTTCATTTTCAGTGCTTTGAACATTGCGCTACCCCTTTGGTTTGTTTTATACACTAATTATGTCCCAAAAATAATATTTGTCAAGTATTTTGTCAAGATATTTGTCAAGTGGGTGTTCCGGGTGTGGAAAAATTTGACCGTGGCCAGTGATTGGTGTACCATCAGTGGGGTGAGGTTTCTGCGATATTTTTTTATTCTGGTGTTATGTGGGTGTTCGTTTGGGTGGCGCGCACCTGATGAATTTGTATATGTTCCGATTACTGCGGGTGAATTTGAAATTGCCACGTGGCGCCAGATGACTGACGCGGCCGCACCGATACATATTTATATCGAAGGCGACGGTCACGCGTTTAATGGTCGTGGTATGCCAACGTCTGATCCGACGCCGCGTGGGACGTTTATGCGGGATATGGCGGCGGCAGATTCTGGGGCGAACGTTGTATATATGGCGCGCCCGTGCCAGTACATAATGTCGCCATCGTGTGACCAGTCGGACTGGACAGACGGGCGGTTCAGTGCAGAGATAATTGATTCTGTGGCCGATGCAATTATCCAGATTGCTGGGCGGCGACCTGTGGTATTGATTGGATATTCTGGGGGTGCGATGGTGTCGGGTTTGGTTATAAAAACACACCCGGAAATCAACGTGGCCCAGTGGATAACGATTGCCGGTGTTCTGAACCATACAGATTGGACAGAGCACTTTGGCGACAGTCCGCTGACAAAATCTATGGACATGACAGAATTGCCAGATGTGCCCCAGACACACTATGTCGGATCTGATGATGACGTTGTGCCGCCCCAATTGACCCAGCGCATGGTGCCCGAAACAGATATTGTGATTATTCCTGGTGCGACACACGACGACTTTGGTAATTTGACATTAGATTTTTTGTATTGACAAACTGTTATTTTTGTACTATATTCTTCGTCAAGATGATGAATATAGAAATTGTTCCTATTTTTGATCAGTCTGTTCCACACGTGTGGGATGACTTTGTGCGTATTTCTGCGGCGGCGATGCGTCATGTGTACAATTACAAGACGTCCGAACCAGAACGTCGCGATGCGATATCTAAATTGCAATACAATTGGGCGCATTCTGAATACAGTTTTGCGTTCGGTGCAACCAACGGCAAAACAATGGTCGGTTTTATTTATGGTGATTGCGCTGATGACACGGCTGTGATTCAGGGACTGTACGTGATGCCACGATACATGTCGCGCCGTGTGGGTGCCCGATTACTGCACAGTGCAGAAAATGCCATGACGTTTGTGGCTGATACGGTGGAACTGGTGTCATTGGCCAACGCCCAGGGATTTTATGAATATCATGGTTATGTTCCCATATCCCGCGGCAGCAATCATTACGTAAAACAGATTGACCAAGAAATACGCAGCACCGTTGTTCCTGTGTTTCGACCAACGTCATTGATTATGGATTCTTGCGACCAGATTGCCCAAATGAACGGCCAGCGTTTTGATGATTCGGATGCCTATGATGTGGCCAGTGCACATTGGCCTATGTTTGTGCATACGGATGCCATGTCCCAGATTTGTGGCTTTGCACGCAGTCAAATAAAAAATAATAGCTATGTTGAACAAATTTGCATTGACAGACGTTGCGCATCGGATATTATTCGAAACCGCTTGGCGCGTGCGCTGGGGGGAATGCAAATAACAGGCAGATAAAATCATGGCAAAAAAATCAGAATCAAAATTTGGGTTAATGGATATCCCGCTGTCGTGCAGTGTTTTTCTGGAACCTGCGTTACAGCGTTATTCGCGAAATATTGCGCCGTTGTCGAACGATACCAAGCGTATTGTTCATGAATGGAATCGTGTATTAATAGATGTGTTAAAGACATCAAAGTACAGTGTACACTTGGGGGATGTTGGACGCAAAATTCTGCGCAGTGCAACCAAAGATGCAACTTTTGCGACCAAGTGTGTTGAATTCGCACGCAGTGTGCTGCTGCATTCGTTACATTATGCAATACGATTTACAGAAAGTGTCCATTTTGTGTCGGGCAAAATTGCTGGGGCATCAGATGTACGCTTTGTTGATTTGGGGTGCGGATTTTCGCCATTGGCGGCCACGATTTTATCGGGCCATAATTTGCCGGACGTTTATTGCATTGATATGCCTGAAATCATAGATGTGTACACCCAGGTATCTGAACGCGTGTGTGGTCGTGCCCCGCGCAGCATATCTTGGGCGGATGCATGTGCAATGGCGTCATCGAAAAAATTAGACACAATTGTTGCAATGGGGGTGTTGCCGTACATCGATTTGAACGAACAGATTACACGCCTAAAGTTTATCAATACAAACTTTCGGAACTTTTTGGTAGAGATAAAGTATAACAATAACGCGGCCACAGCTGGGGAAAATGTATTTAACCTGGACCAGTTACAGCGATTGCGAATGTCGGCGGAAAATGCCCAGACACTGGAAACGACG
>CALXPA010000037.1 GCA_944390185.1 uncultured Alphaproteobacteria bacterium
GTATTCGTGCGGTGACGGAACGGGTACACCACCGTCTGGGGCAACACCAACGTATAACACATCGTATACAGTTGCCGCAAATACATGTAAACGCCCAGGATACACCTTTGCCGGATGGGATGACGGCAGCAAGACGGTTCAGCCGGGCCAGATGACATGGCTGTATACGTCGCCGGTGACATTTACCGCCACATGGACACCGTGCAGCAATGATCCAACGGCACCAAACACATGTGACTGTGGCGCGGGACAATATCCGAATGGCGCCGGCTGCAGCAGCTGTGTCGTGTCGTGCGCCAGTGTGCCGACATATACCCAGGGCGAATATAATGTCTGTGAATCAGAATCTGATACAATATGCTATCGCCAATGCACAACGGCAGATGTCACCAGTTCCACCGCGGTCAGCGGTACTGTGACCAAGGGTGGCACAAATACCTGTGCGGCCACATCGTGCGAATCAGGCACGTATCTGGACGATGGTAAATGCCAGACATGTGTTGCGAATGCAACCTGTGCCGGGGGAACGTCTTCGTTCGTCTGTAACACAGGGTACCAGAAATCTGATGATGGTACGGCGTGCGAACCAGTGGGATATACTATCACGCTGGACAAAAATAATGGTACTGGCAGTATCGCGGCATCAATTGTATGCTATCACAACCAGTCATGCGCGTTGCCGTCCAGTGGTCTGACGCGTCCGGGCTATGAATTCACAGGATGGGGTACAGAAAACACCTGTACCGCTGGTGATACCAACATGACGTTCACGTCGGCAGATACGCTGTATGCGTGCTGGTCCCAGACGGCAACACAGTGCGAGGCCGGCAAATACTATGACGGCACGAACCACGTTGCGTGCGAGTCGGGTATGTACTGTCCGGGCACCGGACATGCCAATATCGGAACACCGGGGTGTTCGTCCACATGCCCCGCGGGGTACGATGGATCTGATGCAAATGCAGAACGGATAACCCAGTGCTATCAAACATGCGATGCAAAATCGCTGACGGGTGGTACGGCAACACTGGTCGCCCAGCGTGTGTACTATGACGACAGCACAAATAAATATCCGGCATGTACGTACAATGTAACATGTAATCCGGGATATGTCGCCACGGCCCAGGCCACTGCAAACGCCACATGTACCCAGTGTCGCGACGGTGAAAACTGTCCGGGGGGCACAGACGAAGATGCGCGTGACACATGTGCCGCAAATCACTATTGCGTGGCCGGTGTACAGACCGAATGCCCAGACGGCGGAACATCTGCGCCGGGCGCCACAGCCAGTGACCAATGCAGCAAAGTTGTGGACTATACCGCCGTTCATGGCGACGGAACCCAGCTCTGCAAATGGGATGACGATGCAGGGACATATTCGGCCGGCTGTACGGATATCACAATCACGTCGTGTGATGCAGGTTACTATCGCACCAGCGATGCCGCCACAGACTGTGATGCGGTGGGCGTCGGTGCATACAGCCCAGCTGGTGAAATCGAACGTACAGAATGCGCCGGCGACGGTACAACAGACACAACAACCGCGGCGTCATCGTCGGAATGCTATGTCGCAGGAATGTCGTGCCCGATTCTGAACGGCACAGGCCAGCATAAATGCCACTATGCGGATGGTGACTATACCGATTGCGACGAATGTGTTGCGGTGTCGTGTGATCCAACCTATTCATTGGTGGACGGCGAATGCATCACCTGTCCGGCGAACCACGTATGTACCGGCGGAACACAGCAGACATGTGCCGCGGCAACCGGGGGCGAATATACAATGTCTGATGCCGGAACAACGGATGCGGACATGTGCTATAAGCCGTGCGATCCAGTTGCGAATGCCGCCGAGATGTCTGGACGCGATTACTATGGCCAGGCGGATACCTGTGTGGTCGAACGGTGCGATGCGGGTTATCTGTTAAGTGGTGGCGCATGCCAGAACTGTACAGAAAATCACTATTGCGACGGGACAGATGTCGCAAACAGCTGTGCCGATCTGGGCGATGGCGAATGGCCGTTCGCAACACCAAATGCCACATCTGCGGCCGCCTGCTATCAAAAGTGTGAACAGCATACGGTCGAAAATGGTACCGCGTATCCGGTGAACGATACCGCATCATATGGCACGGTATGCCAATACACCGGTATATCAGACGACGGCAATCCGTGCGATATCGTCGACGACGTGTGTATCGAAACGTCTTGCAACAGCGAACACGAAATGATTAACGGCAGATGTGTCCCATGTAATCGTGAATTCGCAACAGACTACTTGGATACAGGAAACTGTCTGGTGGCGTCGTGCGAACTGGGGTATCATCCAAAGGGTGACCAGTGCGAATCTGATGTCCGCACGTGCGTGATGCCGTTCGCGGTCTATGCGGAACAAAGATGGGATGCCAAGGCCGGCACGTTTGGCAAGTGTGTAATCAAAGAATGTGAATATGGTTACCACATCGCGTCTAATGCGTGCGTGTCGGATCGCCAGCCGTGCACCGTCGAAAATGGTGTCGGATTCAAAGAATGGAACCACAATACTGGTACATGGGACGCATGTGAATCTACGCACTGTGACCCAGGGTATACGAACGACCGCAGTCTGACCAACGAATGGACCAAACCATGCGGCGAATGCAAAAACAAGTACAATGCATACGGCGATTTGGCAGTGGCAAAATATAGCCAGGAATGCGAAATCGAAGAATGTATGTACCAAGGTGAACTGTATGACCTGGAATACGGCGAATGCGTGCGTATCTGTCCGCTGGACGAAGAAGAAGACGATACAGGCCGCCGCGTATGGAACCCAGATACGAAAAAATGTGAAACAACATGTAATCCGGGTTATATCGAATGGTAATAATCTGAATGAAATCCCGCCAAAATGGCGGGATTTTTATGCGGAAAACGTACCTGTGTATTACAAACAGACATATCATGTATACTGGAATAAAAATCATAAGGTGTCTGTATGCAAGAAGTTATCTTTACCGCACGGGATGGTAAAAAAATATTTTGCAGTCTGTGGAATAACGTAACGCGCCCAGTGGGTGTCGTGCAAATCATACACGGTATGGACGAACATGTCGGTCGGTATGACAGATTTGCAAAATTCTTGAACAAAAATGGATACATTGTTTTTGGCGACGATCATCGCGCACACGGCAGAACCGTCGCCAGCATCGATAAAATCGGTATGCCCGACGGCGATCCAGACCTGTTCGCGTCAACCGCAGATGACGAAATCGCAATAACACGATATCTGCGCCGAAAATACAGGCTGCCGGTGTTTTTGTTTGGGCACAGCTATGGCAGTTTTATCACCCAACGAATAATCCAGGAACCTAACCTGGCCGATGCAGGCGTGTGTTTGTCTGGGTCTGCAAAATATCCATTGTTTTTTCTGGGGACGGCGTGCGCCATCGCGTGGATTGGAAATAAACTGTTCGGCCCAGACGCCCCAGCACGTTTTATAGAATACTTTTCACCAATTCGTGGCAAGACCGCCGGCGGCAGCAAATTAACCCGCGATTCCGCCCAGGCGGCGGCACACGACGCAGACCCAATGCGTGCACAATACTTTTCATATGGATTCTATTATTCTTTGTTCAAAAATCTGATAAAGCTGAACGGGTGGGCCAATCCAAATGTGCCGATACTAATAATCAGCGGCAGCCGCGATTTAGTCAGCATGAACAGTCGTCTGGCCACGTCGTTATATCGAATGTACCAGTCAGACGGTGTCGAAAATTTAAACATAATAATATACCCAGGGGCCCGACACGAATTACTGATGGAAACAAACTTTGCCGATGTTCAACAAGACATATTGGAATTCTTTAACAGTGTGACCCAACCACATCGTAAAAAGACAACGGCACCAGGCGAACCAAATCAGACACCGCAATTTGCACCTGGGCGCCGACGCGGCCGGCGCTGAAAATTATACTGGTAAAATTTTGGGCCGAAGAATCAACGACTGTCTGGAATTGCTTTTTCATGCCAATCGGACTGCACCCGCCATGGATATAGCCCGTCAAGGGCAATAAATCACGCGACTTTAACATATCAACCGACTTTTCGCCAACCGCCATCGCCGCACGCTTTAAATCCAATTCTGCACACACAGGTATCATGAAAACGTAATTTCGCCCCGATCGCGCAACGGTCACCAGTGTCTTGAACACCTGGGCCGGGTTTTGATGCATTGCGGCGGCAACATCTGCCCCGGTCTGGGCGCCTGTGCCAATATACGAGTATGTCAAATACGGCACGTGATGTGCATCCAATATTCGCATGACATTCGTTTTTGCCTGGGACATGTCTGGTATAGTATCAAGCCCCCTGCCCCTGGGCAAGATATTTAGCATATCGATGTATCAGTTTATGCAGTTGATTTTTAAGGTGCATGGTTTTAAAATGCAGCCGCTATGACGTCACAAAAATCCATACGAAATCGTATTATCGAATACGCCCAGCAAAAATACGGAACCACGCCAGAATATCTGTGGGCGCGATACCCAGAATACGCAGTATTACGCCGCGCAGACAACAGAAAATGGTACGGGGTCATCATGAACGTATCGCGGGGCCGATTGGGACTGGGGGGCGATGGGATTGTTGATGTCTTGAATGTAAAGTGCCCCGTTGGATTATATGAATTGGTACGCAATAACGTAAATGGAATACTGCGCGGATATCACATGGGTGGAACATGGGTATCGGTATTGCTGGACGGGACCGTTGAAATCAGCCAAGTTATCGCACTGTTGGACACCAGTTACACCACAGTCCAGTCATCAAAGCGCAGCCGGTCAGTGTAAACGGTAACGCACCTTAGCGCCCGGTGCATAAATCTGTCAGGCAACTTTTTGCGTAACTTAACAAGATAGGCTCGAACCCGCCCCACAACCGCACCAAATGCCCGCGCATATGGTTGCCAATGTCATGATCAACGCGCCGGCCGTCAAATGTAAAATAATGCTGGACCGCACGCACAAAGTCCGGCGTATACATTACTGGGCGCAAATCACTGATTTCATGTTCATACAATGCCACCTGGGCATCCAGCATCTTTTTTACGCGACGCGAAAACCCGTGTGTGCGATAGTAATTCACGGTCGTTTTATAATTAGAAACCGCCGTTTGACAATAATAGTCTGTTAATGGGCGCCATTTTTCCAGCATCTTGGCCACAGAACGTTCCGCGGCGCTGTCGCCCAAGGCAGATAAAATCTGGGTCTGGATATGTTTTATCCGTGTTGAATGGCATACGTACAATTCTTCGGCCAGGCGCGCAGAGATTTCATCCAAACACTGCAAGGCCAATGACTTGTAGCAATCGCCGCGTGCAATATGAAAAACAGAACCGGCGTTTTCATTGTATGCATGATGTAATTCGTGGATTAAGATTCTGTCACGCTGGGAATTTACGCGCTTTACCGCGCGATATAAAGAATCCGCCCCAGATAACTTTAAATCCGGATCGATACTGTACGCATATATATAAATCACGTCGGCGCCCTGTTGTGGATTGCCCGACGGCGACCACAGACTCTTGCGATATCCCGCATGAATACGCTGGCGATATTTGTGGATATTATCCGCATTTATAACAATGTTTTTGTATTCTATTACCATTTTTGCAGTTCCTGGGTATACAGCGCAATCGTAACACTTTTATTCGTTTTGTCAATACATTAGCGATAAAAAATCCCCATTTGTAATGGGGATTGGGGTTTTCTTTACATTACTTCCTTTAACGTGCACCCCAGGGTCTTTAATCCGTTGCCAATCACATTCTTTAGTGCCATAACCAATCGCATATGATTGTCGGTCAGCGCCCTGTCGTTTTCATTTATCAGCTTTACCCCGCTGTGCGGCGCCCATAACGAATGGAATGCCCCGGCCAGTTCTTCTAGATATTTTGTTAACAGATTTGGTGCCTTGTTTTTGCCCGCGCTTTCGATAATTTTTGGGTAATCCCCCAGCATTTTTATTAATTTCCGTTCCACATCCGTCACAGATGTAAAATCATAATCACGCCCCAGAACATCGCCCAATTCCCCGGGGAACAACGCATCGTACTTTTTCAGCACAGAATTCGCACGCGCATACGCATACTGCATATAGTACACAGGATTATCTTTGGATTGTTCTTTGGCCTTTTGTAAATCGAACGTCATTTGGGTATCTGGGCTTTTTATAACCATGAACAGACGCAGCACGTCCGCATCAATTTCGTCCAAGACATCTTCTATCATGACAAAATTGCCGGCACGCTTTGACATTTTGAACGGCTTGCCATCTTTTTCCAGGTTTACAATCTGGCACAAAACGATGTCCAGGTCGGCCTGGTTATTTGTGACGGCGCCCAACGCAGCCTTGATACGTTTGACATAGCCGCCATGATCCGCACCCCATACGTCAATCTGTTTGGAAAAGCCACGGGTGTATTTATTGCGGTGATACGCAATGTCAGACGCGAAATATGTTGTTTCACCACTGGCACGGGCGATTACACGATCAGCCTCGTCCCCGAATTCTGTGGCCTTGAACAGCAATTGTTCGGTCGGCTGCCATTCTTCATCTGTTTCGCCCAACGGCTTTGGCAACGTACCGACGTACAGCAGACCTTGGCGCTTCATATAATCTATGGTGTCTGCAACCTGGCCAGATTCAACCAGTTCGCGTTCGGATGTGAATACATCAAATTCAATACCTATTTTGCGCAGACTGGCCTTGATTAATTCCATCATGGCACTGGTTGCGATGCGCTTGAAATACGGAACATATTCGCATTCCGGCGCATTCAGCCATTTATCGCCGTCTTGGGATTTAATCTCGGTCGCGACCGGTATCAAATATTCACCAGGATACGCACCGTCTGGCAATGTTTCACCCTGGTGCATGCCGAACAATTCTTGATAACGCCAAAATACCGAATGCGCCAACACATCCACCTGGTGACCATAATCATTGATATAATATTCCTTGGTCACGTCAAAGCCGTTCTTTTGCAACAGCCGGGCCAAAACATCACCCAGAATCGCGCCACGCGCGTGCCCAATATGAACCGGTCCCGTCGGATTCGCCGACAAGAATTCAACATTTACCTTGGCCCCGCCCCCCAGGTCGGTATCGCCATATGTATCTGGATTTTGCAACACCGCGCGCACCAATTGCCCCCACAAAGAATCCGATACGTTAATATTTATAAACCCAGGCCCCGCAACAGATACATCCTGGATACCATCGATCTGGCGTATATGCGGCAATAACATATCTGCAATCTGGCGCGGATTTTTCTGTAATTCGCGGGTCAAAACCATCGCGACATTCGTTGAAAAATCGCCAAAGTCACGATTTTTTGGGACCTCTATAACAACGTTGTCCCATGCAGATTCAGAAACCCCGGCCAATTCGGGAATGGTCTGTAATTTTTGTTTAATCTGTCCAGATATCAGTTTGTAAATATTCATTTTTGCTGCCTGTGATTTGTTTTTATAAAATGCCTGAGCTCATCATAATAATTTTATTATTATTTTCAACCTATTTGTGAATCTGGTTACGGCCTAAATTGATTTGATGACCGTCCGCACTTTGTAAGCAGTAATTGTGTCAAAATGCCAGCAATTAAATGCGGGGCGCCCCACAAAACATGGGTCGCAACACTGTAAGGCATACAATAAAAAACACGCCACACGGGCGTGTTTTTTTATTGTGGCGGTGCAAGATATTTCTACGGTCTTTTGCATACAACATCAGGGAATTTACAGGGAAACTTCGGATTTTGAGCCCTCAATCGTCCATTTCTACACCGCGCCAACGGCGCATATTGCCGAGTTGCCATAAAAATTCTCTAAACAAATAACAGGGAATTTAATTCAAAATCTATCTTTTCTATTGATTTTTTAGCCAATTTTTGATATAATATTTATCAAATTAAGCAGGCGATTTTATCGCCTTTTTTATTTGCCCTGCCTGATATCGGTGGGGCTTTTTTATTACCAAAAAAGAATAACATGAAAAAATCAAATATTGTCATTTCCGACATAACATGCATGAAAGAAAAGTTCTG
>CALXPA010000038.1 GCA_944390185.1 uncultured Alphaproteobacteria bacterium
TAGAATATAAATTCCAGGACGATGATTATAACAGCACGCGATACATGTCGTTTTCTATTCCCGTCCCGGCGGGGTGCCCCCACCAGAACCGTACCGTCATGCGCCACGCAGATGCCACCGCCCCCGCGCAATGCAGTTTATAAAAGAACATAATTTGGTTTCTAAGTCCCGAATTCCAATTTCCATTGGCGTTCAGCCCCGATTATACCCGTATGTTATATTATTATCAAGGATAAAATACCCATTCTTAGAATGCATATGGTTTGGCACGGAAATTCTCGCGCGCTTGCTGGACATTGCGGGCCATATCAGATGCGTTACGCCCATTGTCCACCAGGTCCAGCGACCCATAATACGCCGTCATCATTGGATCGTACGCGTTATTTGTTGATATCCATTTGTCCGTCCCAGAATTCGGCGCACCATATTTGTCCAGAACACCCTGCCAGAATGCCAGAATCTTTTTTTCGCGTTGGTCTGCGAATTTTTCGTGGTCACCTTCAACCTCGTTCACGTCGTTGTTATACAGCACGCGCCACACGACATTATCACTGGCGTTACTGGTGAAATAGACGACGATTGTTTCACCCGTATTTTCCCGCACCAGATGTAATTCTGATGCATACAACAGGCCACGATCCCGCGCCAATGTTTTTATACACTGGTCCAATTCGGCCGGCGCATAGATACCCTGTTGCCGACATTCGTAATCCAGATTGTATTTCCAATCTTTTTGAATAGAATAAATAATACTGTCTTTTTCGCGCGGGCTGTACAATCCCTTGATTTTAAAGAACAATGTTTCCACATCGTCAAATGACATCCCCAGCATAATCCCGGCGATATCAAAATTATTTACCGTGATTGGATCGGCACCTTGGTTTAAACTGACCGATTCCGCGTTCAGATCTGTATCGCCACTTTCGGTTATGGCAAAGTTATCAAAGTCAAATTCGTCTGTGGCGGCGCAGACTGGCATGGCAATCGCCATTGACAATAATATCGGTAAAAAACACATCCCAATACGCATCATCACAGTCCTTGGATTTCAGTTACAGTGAATTGAAATACGGCCGCTGGGTCACCACCACGTTCCAAATAATCGTGCAATTTGTCAATATCGACCATCTGGCGCATGGTGGGCGCATATTCAATTTTCATATACATTGTACCACGACTGACCGTTGGCACAACACTAAAATCATTTGGCGTCGTCCATGTCACCAGTTCATAGTTCACCACCCAATACTGGCCATCCTGGGGGCGATAGACATCATCAATCACGTGTGCGATGCGCATAGACCTGTCATCGGCCAGTTTTTGTATAACCGGTGCCTGGGTCTGGGCCCATTCATCAAACACCGCCGGGGCAGACATTCGGTACAGAACACTGGCGGGACGCATACGACTGGCGATATTTTCTGGGTCGGGCACGGCATAGAAATATTCCGCCACGTATCGCCGCACCAGCATGTTCAAGAATCCAGAATCCCCGATCTCGGCCGCGGTCAATGGCGTCCCAGGCCGTTGGTCAGACATGTTATTCGGCTGAAAGAAATACGGCACAATCTGTTGCGTGCGGCCGGCATCAAATATTGCACCCGTGACATATATGGCGCCCCCAACCAGCCCCAATAATACAACACTTGATAAAAATACAATCAGCTTCTTCATCAATTTATCTTGTATGCGTTAAAGTCCGCGACATAGTACCCCAGTGTTTGTGGATACCGTTCCATGTTGCGGGCAACCTTGGCAAATGCGACAATATTCATTTGGCCATTCGTATTCGACTGTATCGTCGCCGTCATCCGCCATGTTCCGCCATTTTCGTGGATTTCGCCGGCGGGTTCAATCAGTATCTGGGCCCGGTCGATTACCCATCGTTCGCCCACGGTGCGGCGCGATTGATAATCTGGGATAACATTGTACGTAAATTCTGTGAACAGATTTTCCCCCGTGATACAGTACAATGCGCACGTCAAATCGCCATATGGGCGTACATCGTTAACACAGTCTGTGTTCCGGTCACACGTCTGCCATGTGCGGGTGTTTTCATCATCGTTATCAGATATGGTAAACCACGCCATCGCAAAGTTGCCCAACACAGATTCCTGTAATGATTCCAGCGCAGTATATTCTATGGGGCCATTATTGTGCGAATGGTCCAGTGTTTGCCACTGGCCCGTCAGACCGTCGATTGTGACGATAAACGGATCAATCCGCTGGGACCGGGTTGCCCACAGCAACATCGCGCACATGAATATGACCAACAAAAACATCACGCACGACGCAATCGCCATGGCGCGGGAAATCATCACCGAACGTCCCGCCGGGAATGCGGGCGTGTCAAAATCATCTGGATAATTCAATGGCGTATCCCCCCGACACCGATGGACTGGAAATTATGCCTGGTACACCATGATGCAGGCGCACGGGCTTAATTTCAGTTCATTGTTATCATATCCGACACCCACGGGTTCACGATCATAGACCTGGCCACATCCCGCCAATGCCAATGCAACAAACAAACCTAGTAAAACTTTCTTCATCACTTTCCCCCTTGGATACCACGATTATACGAAAAATTCTGTAAACTGGTCAAGATATAAAAACACTAAAATTGTGTTTCGAACGACAACAAGAACCGCTGTTCGCGATCATATTCGTTCATCTTCAGTGGCCATCCCCAGCTGAAATTCATTGGGCCCATTGGCGTGTTCCAGTAAATACCCACACCGACCGACGTGCGCAAATCGCTGTCGATTTTGTTTGGGATGCCATAGAATGTGTATTCTTCTTTTGGCGGTTTGCCCAGTATACCATAATCAAAGAACACAAAGCCCTTTATCTGGTATTCGTCTGGGATAAAGATTGGGAAATTCAACTGGGTTGACCCGTTCAGTTTCCACAGTCCGCCCAACGAATACGTCGTGTACCACCAGTTACGCGACCCAACGCCCGCAATATCGAACCCGCGCAGTGATTCACCGCCCAAAAAGTACCGATACACACGGGATATATATGAATCACCAATCGCCTGTAATGCGCCGAATTCCAGCGACGAACGCAACTGCCACCGGTCATCCCAGAACTTTACCATACCGATAATATCGGCGCTGTATCGCATATATGTTTCTGACCCGCCGAATCCGGTATATGAAACGCCCAGATTACTGACAACGCCGGTATGGGTATTTTGTTCGAAATTCGTGTCCAGGTTATAGTACCGTAAATATGTTCCTGCGGTATACAGTGTGGCATCGCGCCATCCTGTTTCGGATTGAATGTCATAGTTTTGGTCAAATGATGCCGACAGTCGCACGGTCTGGGACCAGTGATCGGTCAGTCGCCATCCCATGCGTCCCGCAATTGTCAATGAATCACGATCGTATCCAAATCCGCCCAGTGATGAATAGTCATACATAGTATACGACACATCAAAACCCGCCGACAACGGCCGCCCAAACAGATACGGTTCGGTAAAACTGAACAACGCCTGTTTTTGATATTGGGCAATTGAACCGCGCAATTGGACAACCTGGCCACGTCCCATAAAGTTGTTTTCTGTGATACCTGCATCAACCATAAATCCATTGATGTTTGACCACCCAAAACCACCAGACAGTTCGCCTGTGGGTTGTTCTTCGACCTGGATATCCAGATTAATCATATTCGCATCCGCGATACGATTAGGCACCATTTTCACGTCTTTGAAATAGCGGGTGCGCATCAAGTTCTGGCGTCCTTGTTCAATTGTCTGCAGCGAAAATGGGTCGCCCGATCGCATTGGAATCAATTGTTCAATTACAGAATCAAACGTACGAACATTGCCCAGTATGTTAATGTTATTCAGATAGATACGATTTGTTTTTTCTATCTTGAAATTCATATCAATTGTGCGCCCTTCATCATTCTTGGTTGGCACGGGTTCGACATTTATGAACGCATATCCGTGATCAGCCACCGCCCCGCGCAGGTTGGATATTGTTTCGTCAACCAAATCGATGTTATACACATCCCCTGTATCAAACGCGATAACGTCGTACAGTTCGTCATCTGGTACGTCTGGGAACGGGTTGTCAATTGTGATTTTTCCAAAATTATACTTTTCCCCTTCGTCAATGGTAAAGACCACAGAATAATACTGCCGGTCGGGTGTAAAGACGCCATTTGCATCGGTGACCTGGATATCGACATATCCGTTACGCATATAAAACTGGCGCAGCATTTGTTGATCGTACAATATTCTGTCTTCGTCGAATACGTCGAATTGCGTCATAAACCGCCACCATGCGTGTTCGCGTGACAGTATTTCCCCACGCAGCGTCCGGTCACTGAATTTTTTATTTCCTTGGAAATCAATATCTGTGATATATGTCGGGTGTCCTTCGGTTATCTCATAGACGACATTAACGCGATTATCCCCCAGATCAATTTTCTTTGGTTCAATTTTTGTGCCAAAAAATCCATTGCGCTGGTATATGGTCAACATGCGCTGAACATCGGCGCCGATTACAGATTCATCGTACGAAGAACGCGCCTTCATCCGCAGTTCTTTTTTCAAATCGTCGGTATCGACTTCGTCATTCCCTTCGATTGTGACCATGTTAACGATTGGGGCCTCGGTAATATTAATTTTCAAGACACTGCCCGACATTTGCACATTGACGCTGGAAAAATATCCACTTTCCTGCAATCGTTTTGCAATTTGGTTGGCTGTTTCTGGGGTAACATTATCGCCGACCTTGACATCAGACAATATGCGCACAGATTCTGCATCCATACGCTGGGTTCCGTTAACGTCTATGCGTGATACTGTGGCGGAACTGGCGCCATGCGCGGCCAGCGCAGCAGTTGCGACAAAAATCAATTTATTTTTCTTTATCATCCGTTTAATCCAAATACACGTGCTAAATCATTCCACATGGTTAACGCAAACAGCGCGATTATAAACAGCCATCCGATAATAATCGCAATTTCCATGCCGCGCCCGCCCAGTTTTCGCCGTATTATGGCCTCTATGATCAGAATCAATAAATACCCACCATCCAGCACCGGCAGTGGCAACAAATTAATCACCGCCAAGTTCACTGACAACAGGGCGATTATAGATAACAATGCCCACAGTCCCATGGCCAACGCCTGGCCTGATACTTCGGCGATTGTGATAAATGACCCCAGTTGTTTTGATGACCGTTCGCCTGTGACAATTTGCTTTAACACCACCAGCAGAGTTCTGGACTGATAGTACGTTTCGCGTGCACCGGCATAGATTCCGTCCCAGAATCCCTTTTTACGCAGTTCCGTTTTACTGCCATCTGCAACCAGTCCCCACCGTTCTGCTGGGGCCAATTGCACGCGTATCAAATCTGTCCCGCGCAGCAACAACACATCTGCGTTATGTGTTGATGCCAAATCCTTGGCAATAATTAATTCGCCCCAATTGGTGACAGATTCATCGTCGATTTGCATCACGATGTCACCGGGCTTTATTCCAGCATCGAATGCGACAGATTCCTGGATAACCTGGCCGACGACGGGCAATTGCACTTCGCGTGGGCGTATCATAAACATCGCCGAATATATAACCCAGGCCAGCAAAAAGTTCATTGTAACCCCGGCGGCAATAATGATGAATTGTTTCCATGCCGGCGCAGACAGATAGTGCCCCTTTTTCTTGTCCGCGGGCAGGTCAGCATACTTTTTCCGGTCAAACATGTCTTCTTGACCATAGATGGACACATACCCCCCCAGCGGCAGACACGCAATCTTCCACATGGTGCCATGCCGGTCGTGCCACTTTACAATCGCGGGACCAAATCCAATAGAAAATGTGTTCACATGCACACCGGCCCATCGCGCCGCCAAAAAGTGCCCCAGTTCATGAACAAACACCACAATCCCCAGGACAATCAGTAATGCAACAACGGCCAAGACTATCTGCATGATACACATCCCCCACAACTACAACATCATAACATAACTAACCAAATGATTGGCAGAACATAAATCCACCCGTCAAATCTGTCTAATATACCGCCGTGACCGGGTAAAATACGTCCAAAATCTTTCAATCCCATTCTGCGTTTTACAAAGCTGGCGGTTAAATCGCCATATTGGCTAAGCAGTGAAACACTGATGCCAATCCACATCAACTGGGGCATGAACATATCCGCCCCCAGCAATCCGTACAACACACACGCGGCGGTTCCGCATAAAATTCCTGCGATTTGTCCAGACCATGTTTTCCCGGCGCTTAACCGTTCCCACATTTTGTCGCCACCGATTAAACGGCCAAAAAACCATGCACCGATATCTGCCGCGCAAATTGTCATCAACAGCAGCAACATAATCCACGGACGTGCGCCAACACCGCCGGCCGCGACCAGCACCACCCCCAGCCACAGCAAAAACGCCCCGAACAGCCACCAATTCTTGCGGCGTACGTCGCGCGGTGTGTGCACAATACAGATAATCATTTCTATGATCATTCCGGCGGCAATCGCAACCCCCAGCCACTGTACCGCGGGTAACCCAAAATATTCCCCCAGTGCGGCCAACCCCGCAACCAGTGCCATTACACAGCCAACGATAACGCGCTGTACGGTATTCGACATGTTACATCCTTTATTTTTTCTTGCCTGAATAGTTCGCCTTTTTCCCGCCACCGAACCGGCGATTGCGTTTTGCATATTCGTCCAGTGTATACTGCCACAATTTTTCACTGCGCACCAGGTCCGGCCAATGTTCTGGCAAGAACAGCAATTCCGCGTATGCCAATTTCCATAACAAGAAATTAGATATTCTGAATTCATTACTGGTCCGGACCATTAAATCAATGGGCAACAATTCCCCCGTGTCCAGGAATGTTTCGAATGTTTCTTTATCGACGGGCGCCCCGGCGGCGATTGCGTCATTGACGGCGGCGACAATTTCATCCTGGCCGCCATAGTTTAATGCAAACACAACGGTACCGGCGGTACCGGCGGCAGATGCGGATTCCAGTTCGTCGCACTTTTTGGCCAGGCGTGCCGGCAATCTGTCACGCGAACCAATAACGCGATAGCGCAGATTTTTTTCCAGCGCATGCTGCATATTCTTGTCCAGTTCCGTATAGAACAGATTCATCAAGAAATCTATTTCTTCTTGGGATCGGTTCCAGTTTTCTGTCGAAAACAAAAAGAATGTTACCGTTGTGACGCCGCGCGCAATGAACCAATCGACCAAGTTTTCAAAATTTGCGATACCGGCCTGGTGCCCTGCCAACGGGGGCAGACCGCGTGCCTCGGCCCAGCGGCGATTCCCATCACATATAAATGCGATATGCTGCGGCATTTTTTGTGTGGCGACCGCATCAGCCGCCGTACTTTTCTTTTTGAACAGTTTAAACATATTTAATTCCACATCTATGGTTATACGGACATAATATCTGCTTCTTTTTGCTTGGCCAGTGCATCAACCTCTGCCGCGCGTTTATCAAAAACCTTTTGCAGATCGTCTTCGTATTTGCGCTGGTCATCTTCGGATATTTCTTTATCTGTGACGGCGCGTTTGATTTTACCCATTGCGTCCTGGCGAATATTGCGCATAGAAATTTTTGCTTCTTCGGCGTATTTACCGGCGACCTTGGTCAGTTCCTTGCGGCGTTCTTCGGTCAATGGCGGCATGTTCAGTCGTATAACACCGCCGGCCGTCATTGGGTTCAGCCCCAGTCCAGAATCACGAATTGCCTTTTCCACTGCGCCGGCATTATTAACGTCCCAAACAGTCACGGTCAGTGTTTGATTATCTGGGGTTGCGACGGTTGCAACCTGGTTAATGGGCATGTCTGCGCCGTATACAGGTACGCGTACGCCGTCCAACAGGTGTACCGATGCGCGTCCTGTACGTAAACCAGCATATTCGCCCTGTAACACATCCAATGTTTGGGCAGTTTTTTGTTCTACTTCGGCCTTCAGTGTTTGGTAATCCATATAAAACTCCTTCTTGTGTAAAAAGGTTAGCAAATTGATTTGACATTTGGCAAGAAGAAATATAGAATA
>CALXPA010000039.1 GCA_944390185.1 uncultured Alphaproteobacteria bacterium
TTTTTTTATTTTATTTTTTATTTGTTTTCTTCGATATTTGCCAGGGAAAACAAGACAGATGAAATCAGTAATTGGTATGGCACGTGTTGTTGGTCGGCCAGTACCTTTATCTTTTCCAGAATTTGATGCGGAATACGCATGTTTATAACGCGATCAGATTTATTAAATGCGCGATAGGCCGCGTATTCTTTTAACAATGTTTCCATGTTCATTACGAACAATTGCTGCATTACATTTGGCATACACAAACCCCTATACTATTGGCAATACCACCGTCTTTACAACAGACTATATCATTGTGTTGACGTTTGTCAATACAAATGTAATTGCATTCGTAAACACGGCTGTGATTACGGGTGTAATGATGTGTGTGATGGCGTATGTGTTGGTGTGGGAATTTAATGGGGCGGCTTGCTTTTTATATAATATCTGGATAGAATTACAGGCATGATCTATGGAAAGGTTTTACAATGTTAAAAAAATTCTTGGTTGTGTTATTGATGGCTGTGGCGTGTGTGCGGCCGGGATGGGCGGAATTAAAGGTTGATATTGTCGCCGGTGCCGTTGAACCGATATCCGTGGCGCTGCAACGCGTCGAAACTGTTGGAAATGTCCCAGTGGATGTGGCGACAATGATACGGGATGTGGTTGATGCTGATTTAAAAAGAACGGGACTGTTTCGCATCGTTTCGCGTGATGCATTGCCAGAATTTGTCGAAATGGGAAAAATGCCGGACTTTCAATTGTGGGATGCGGTGCGGGCCCAGGTGTTGGTCCAGGCAAAACTGACCGCACAACCAGGGGGACAATATGGATTGGAATTCTATGTATGGGATGTCGCTGGGCGTGAACAGATAGAGGCACAGAGTCTGGTCGCATCAAAAAAATCTGCACGACGTATGGCGCATATTATGGCAGATGCGATATATGAACGACTGACCGGGGAAATTGGGTATTTTGACACCCAGATTGTTTTTATCGCAGAAACAGGTCCGGTTACCGATCGGGTAAAACGTATGGCAATCATGGACCAGGACGGGTATGGATTCCGCTATTTGTCCGATGCTGATACTTTCGTTATGTCGCCGCATTTTTCGCCAAATATGCAGACAATCGTTTTCTTGTCATTTCGCGATGATGACCCAATGGTCTGGACGTTGGATTTGGATACCGGGGAACAGCGGCGTCTGGGGCAATTTGGCGGAATGAATTTCGCGCCGCGATTTTCACCTGATGGGACAAAAATTGCGCTGTCGCTGGTAAAAAATGGAATTACGCATATATATGAATATGATATAGAAACTAAAAAATTGCGCCAATTGACGTTCGGGCATTCGCTGAATACCAGTCCATCGTATTCCCCAGATGGTAAAAAGATGGCGTTCAATTCTGATCGCAGCGGAAATCAGCAAATATATGTTCTGGATTTAGAAACTGGTGAAGTCGAACGTATCACATTCGGGGCAGGGCGCTATGCCACACCGGCGTGGTCCCCAGATGGCCAGTATATCGCGTTTACCAAGATTGCCGATGATACATTCTATATCGGTATAATGGATCCGCGCGGAAAACATGAAAAAATCTTGGCCGGCGGCTGGTATATGGAGGCCCCATCCTGGGCCCCGGGGTCGCGTCGCGTCGTGTACTATGAAACAGAACGGGCGTTGGATGGGTTGGAACGCATCAGCCATATTCGCAGTGTTGATGTCACGGGCCAGCACATATATGAAATCGAATTGCCGGACGATATAAATGGGGTGGAACCGACATGGTCGCCAAGGTTGCCATAGCTGTTCTGGGATTCATGGTAATGATGGGCGGCGGATGGCGTGCATATGCCACACCGGCGATTGTAGACTATGTGATTGATGGTGATACGTTTGGGGCGCGGGTGATGCTGGATGGTGGGGTTCGGATTACCGTGCGCGTTCGTATCGCAAATGTTGATACGCCCGAACTGCATGGGGTGTGTGATTATGAAGTTAATATGGCGAATATGGCACGGAACAGATTGGCTGAACTGTTGCCAGTCGGGGCGATAGTCGAATTAAAGAATATTCGTGATGATAAATATCTGGGGCGGATTGATGCGCTGGTCTATGATGCAGATGGGAATAATATAGGACAGATGTTAATAGATGAAAAATTCGGGCGGCCATATGATGGCGGTCGACGTATGGGATGGTGCAAATAAAAATGGGCATTGTGCCCATTTTTTATGCGCTGTGCCGATTTATTGCGGCACCGATTTCATCCAGTGATGCATTACATGGTAACAGTGGTTCAAACCATATGTGTGCCGTACCGCTGCGTACGCGGCCATGCTTTGGCCAGTACAGACCTGCGTCGGTGCCAACAGGCAATATTGGCAACTTTAACTGGTGTGCCAAGAACAGCAAGCCGCGACGCAGTGGAATATGTTGACCTGGTTTTGCACGGGTGCCTTCGGGAAAGATAATCAGTGTTTGGCCGTCGCGTATTTTTTGTTCAACCGCATGGGTCAACTTTTGCATATTCGTCGCGCCACGGGTTCGATTTACCGGCTGCAGTCCCATGCGCCAAAATGCCCATCCATAAATCGGAATCCACAGCAATTCGCGCTTTATTATAAAAAATGAATTATGAATGTGGGTGGATAAAACCGCAATTTCCAGTATCGACATATGTTTGGCCGCAATAATTGATTTACCGTCAACACGCATGTTGCCATTTGGCGCAACCGGGACACCGTTTTCTTCGGCCGGTGGATAATGAATTTCATATCGTATACCCGCAACCAATCGTGCCAGCACCAATACCCCAGATGCACATGTTAATACAAAAAAACGGTTTATGCGTTTGGATACCAGCCCAACCAGCAATATTGGTGCCCACAGCACAAAATACAGCCCCAGTAATACTTTAAAAGTTATCGTTTTCAGCATTGATATATTTCCCCTTTTGTTTTTTTTGTTGTTATCAGTCTTCTTTTATTCCCAGTAATGTTACGACGTATTTTATATATTCTATGGCCCATCGTTCAAGTCTTTTTGCAGGGGTCATCCCTGTCAGTGGGGCCGTGCATGTGATAATTTCTGTATCCGGCAGTTCGTGTGATATCAAATACTGGGCACGGTTCATATGATCTTCGGTCGTGACGATAACAATTCTGTCCAGGCCGGATTGTGTCACAATATCACGTATGGCCAGTGCATTTTGATATGTCGATTTTGAATCGGATTCAATCCTGACACGATGGGCCATTTCATAATTGTTTTCGCACCCCGCACCAATGATGTACAGGTCGGCGTCTGAATGATTGCGCATTTGGCGCATGGCAAACGGAATTCGGCGTATGTCCCCCGTCAGCACAAATATAGTGTCGTCATGACGAATGTTTGTACAGCCCCGCGGCGCAGTTATCTTGAAAACCATTCCGCCAAAAACAAACAGCGTAATTAATAATAAAGACGGTGTCAGAATTTTCATTAATTATTAATTGTTTTTTAAAATCTTGATTGTTGTGCGCCGTGTTATCCATATCGCAAATATTGTAATTGCAATTGGCATCAGTGCCAGTGTAACCCAGCCACCCCCAGCAATATCCAGCATTGCCATTAATCCCACGCGTGCGCTGTGCGCCGCGCCCAGTATCAGTAACAGTACCGGTGCCGCCACGATAAAACCAGTTGCCCCAGCGACGGCGCAAATCTTGGCAATTATAACCTGCATCTGGTGGGCAACATATGTATCACGGGCACCGATTTGGTTTAATATTTCCAGTTCGCGCCGGTGCAGCAATGCGGTATTGCGTGCAATATATGATATACACACACCAATTGTCCCCAACACCAGTATCAGAACAAATGACGATATTGCAATCATTCGCCATCCCGCAGATGTCGGACTGGCCAATGCCTGGGCGTGGGTTAAAAAACGGGCGTGGGGCGATATTTCTTGGCCAACGCTGTCCAGATCTGTGGGGGTTTTGAATTCCAATTCATACATCTGGGGCAGATAGTTTTCCAGTGCGCCACCACCCGATATCCATGGCCGCATTAAATCGCGCATCTGGTCTGTGGTGATTTCTGTCACCTGGGTGATTTTATCCGCGTGCGCGTCAATAATCTTGCGTACGGTGTCAGAATTTTTTTTATCCATAACCTGGACCGTGGCAAACAAGTCCCACTGGGTATTCCAGCGCACGACCCCCGTCCCAATCGCCAATGCAATCCCCAATGCCAACACCGCCAAAAACGTCAGCAACGACATGATTGCCGTCATGAATATAGACTGTTCGCGTACCAGTGAAAATACAATTGGTTTCTTGGTCATGACTGGGTATTTCCGATTTCATCAAATTGTTTTGACAGTTCTGTGAAATAATTCTGGGGTTTGGGGCCGCGCCATATGCGCGCAGTGCCAGTTGTTGTTGTTTTTGAATCTGTTGGACCGCCGATGAATTTTACGCGATGGTTTTCAACCCGAATTACCGGGAATTTATATGTGTCCATCAGTTTCGTGCTGTGTGTGGCCAAGATAATCGTTGTACCAAACGTCTTGTTCATTTGCACAAATAATTCCATCAGTCGTGACGCGTTTTCGTCGTCCAGGTTACCAGTCGGTTCGTCCGCCAGTAAAATTGCCGGTTGGATAATAATTGCACGTGCCACAGATACACGCTGTTGCTGGCCACCAGATAGTGTCTTGGGGTTTGCGTCTGCATATTTGGCCAGTCCCACCCATTCCAATACCTTGATAACCAGTTTTTTTATTTTGGATTCAGGCAAACCGCGCACGCGCAACGGCAACGCGACGTTATCGAATACAGACATATGTGACAACAGCGAATATTCTTGGAACACGATGGCCATTTTATGACGCAGCGTTGCGATATCATCGCGTGACATATCGTTTGTGATGCGGCCGAATAGCTTGATTTGTCCGCGGCATGGTTTGTGCAATTGGTAAATCAGGCGTAACAGTGTCGTCTTGCCCGCGCCCGATGCCCCAGACAGAAAGTAAAACGCGCCCGCGCTGATATTAAAAGATACATCGGACAACACTTCGCCCCCCGCGTCATACCGTGCGCCAACATTTGCAAAAGATATCGCAGTGTTATCAGCCATGTGAAAAATAGTATAAAAAAAACACGGTATGGTCAAGCGCACATAAAATAAAAAATGCGCCATTGGCGCATTTTTTATTCTGCATCGGCCTGTTTTACCTTGGTCGTAGAATTACGGTTCAGTGCCCATACTTCTTCGCCAGTGCCCGGATACTGTGGGCGTTCTTTGCCATAAGATATTGTTTTTATGCGTTCTGGTTCAATACCGTCGGCAATCATAACGTGTGCCGCATTACCCGCGCGCAACGCCCCCAGTGCCAGATTGTATTCGGTGGAACCACGTTCGTCACAGTGACCCTCCAACACGACGGTTATATCTGGGTTTTTCTTCATATATAATGCCTGGCTTTCCAATTCTTCGCGCGATTCATCTGTGATTGCCGCCGAATCGAATGCAAAGAAAACCTTGTCATCGTCAATATTGCTGCGTCCAGCGCACGCCGCCATCGCCATCGCAACCAATACCAAGAACAGTTTTTTCATGATACTCTTCCCCTTATTTTTTACCAATTGGTTCATTTTGAATTTAGCAAATTTTATAAAAAAATGTCAATATGTGATTTTTATGCTTTTTTTGCCGTGGCGGTTTGTGATATACTGGTGGCAACCAAGTAAGGGAAAGAAAGGTATGAAAAAAATAGCATCTGCATTTGTGATGTTGGGGCTGGTTACGCCTGCAGTTGCGGCACCCAGTTATCTGACACGTACGGGCGATGGATATCGCGTTACATATGATTATACGGACAAGGCCAAGACAGGTTGGTACGTTGGTGGGCGTGCTGAATTGGGATTTGGAAATTGGAAAAATAAATACAGTGTCGAAGAAGGTGTAAAGGCACCCCAGGAATTCGATCACGACAGTTATTCGTTTGAACCGGCCCTGGGGGGCAACATATTCGGCGGGCGTCGGTTTGCATATTTCTGGCGTGCCGAGTTAGAGGCCGGATACCTGGGGTATTTCGAAGATGCCGATCATGCGGCGCGTTTCACAATGCGAATACCGTATATTATGGCGAATTTGTATTATGACTTTACAAATGATGTTTATTTGGGGGCTGGCGTTGGGGCGGCAATGCCAGTGACAACCATAGACATGGTATGGTCAGATGGCAGTGAACGTCGCGAATTTGGCGTTGCGCCGATGGCTGGTATCATGTTGGGTTATTCGTATGAACTGGATTATAATCTGGTGTTAGATTTCCGGTATCGTTTGTCGGCGATGACCGGTCTGGAACAGCGGATAAGTGATCTGATGTTCGAAGATGACCCGAAACAGTACTGGTTCCAAAATGATATAGATTTTATTATGGATAATTCTATATCAATTGGCATCAGATATGAATTTTAACATAAAATCGTGTTGACCCGATTCGCACAGATATGATATTATGTTCAGGTAGAGAGAATTGATGAAACGTAATTTGAGAATTTCAACACTTGCGACGGTTTGTGTGCTGTGTACGGCGGTCTCGGGTGCGTATGCGGCATCGTCAGTGCGTAATTTGGGTGGCACAGGAACGTATACCAGTGCGTCCAGTGCGGCGTCTGCGAATTCATCTGGGGCGACAACAGCGGTACGTGGTGGATCAGTACGGGTGACACCAACGTCGGGCGTCACAGGGTCCAGTACGACGACTGGGTCAAATGCGAATACGTCGACGTCGGGTCGTGTGGCGACTGTGCCGCGTTTATCAATTGGACATTATTTGGGTGGTGCCACATCGGTCAGCGGGGGCAGTTCGCTGCGTCCCCAGACACCGGGTGGGTCATCTGTTTCGGGTGGCGGATCATCATCTGGTGGTGAAATTGATCCAGATACACTGGAAGGGTTGCGGAATCAGATTGACGATTTGCAGCGCGATGTCGACGATTTGAACGAATTGAAACAGGACGAACTGATTGCGCCGGACGGGTTGATTGTAATCGATGCGAATAACGAGATTACGATTGATATTGAAAATCTGGCGAACGAAATGGGTGGTCTGTTGGGGACGTCGCGCTTGTTTGAATTTCGGACGAATGACACACATCTGCAGTGGCGGTACGAGGGCGAAGGTGACAGTGACTGGCGTGATTTAGTGGCGCTGGACGATTTGCGTGGCCCCCAGGGTGAACAGGGTGAACCGGGCGTGGCCCCCACTGTCGAAGAGATTATTGCCGCAATCGAAGATACGTTACAGGAAAAGATTACAGATGCCGTGGCGGCGGCGATTGCAGATGCCGGTCTGGTGACGGACGAAGATTTGGCGCGTGGTCTGGCGGACAAGGTTAATACTGATGACGTCTATACCAAGGACCAGGTTTACACCAAGATAGAGGTAGACGATATCGTTGACGGTATCGAGGTGGGCGATCTGACCGGATATGTCCAGACGGACGAATTTAATGCGGCGTTGAATCTAAAGGCGGACAAGACAGAGGTGGACACATTAACCGGACGTGTTGTCACGGTCGAAGAAGAATCCAAGGAAGCGGCACTGGCCGCAGGCCAGGCGCTGGCGGGGTTAAGTGCCAAAGAGGATAAAGATAACAAGGTTGATACCCTGGACGACAGTACGGAACATTATCCATCGACGGCGGCGGTGACGGATGCGCTGGCGGGATATGTGACGACTGGGGGACTGGATGAATTAACCGGGCGTGTTACCACCGCCGAAGGGGAAATAGA
>CALXPA010000040.1 GCA_944390185.1 uncultured Alphaproteobacteria bacterium
AATCCGATTGCGGCGTCGGTAAAGCGATTGTATAACAAGAGTGCACCATTGTTAATATGCGAGGCGTTGTTGTTCGGTGTCGCGGCGATATTGATGGTGGTCAAGCCAGTCGCGATTCTGACCGCACTGACGCTGGTTATTGGGATTGCGTTGGTGTTGTTCGGGCTGTATCGGACAATTGCTGGGTTTGTTGTATCGCGTGACGCAGGTGGCGGATGGTTTGACGTTCTGTTCGGACTGTTGACCGTGGTGCTGGGGGTACTGTTTTGTATCTATCCGGTGGGGTCGGTCATCAGTATGGTTTACATATTCGTCGTCTTGTTTGCGTTCCGTGCAGTGTTGTCGTTGGTATTCTCGATAAACATGATACGGGCCAAGGTCGGACATTATTGGTTTGATTTGATAATGTCGATAATACTGATTGCGCTGGCGGTGCTGTTGTTGGTTTATCCGATGGCGGGCGCCGTGGTGATGGTGTACTATTTGGCGATGACGCTGTTGTTGTACGCCGCCGCAGATGTTTATATGTACATTGAAATATTGCGACTGAAACGTTTAGTGAATGATTAAGATAAATCGCCCAGTCGGGCGATTTTTTATTTTTTTGTTTTGGGGGCGCGTTAAAAACGCCCCTTGTTTTTTAATAAAAATCGTTTATAATTGCGCTTAGTGCGCCCATAGCTCAGCTGGATAGAGCATCGGATTTCTAATCCGCAGGTCGCAGGTTCGAATCCTGCTGGGCGCGCCAGAAATTTAACCGACGACGTAGTTGGCGGTTTAATTTATGTGCAAGTCCCAGGATTTGAACCTGCGAAGGAAGCAGTTCGAACCGCCGGCGAGAGATGTACGGCAGTACATCGGTGAGCGAAGCGAACGAGCCAAGGTGGCGTAGCAATCCTGCTGGGCGCGCCAGAAATTTAACCGACGACGTAGTTGGCGGTTTAATTTATGTGCAAGTCCCAGGATTTGAACCTGCGAAGGAAGCAGTTCGAACCGCCGCAAAAAGGCGAAGAATCTGTCTGTTGTGGACGGTGGTTTTTGTTTTGTAAATTTATCGTTGAAAAAATCTAGGTTTTTCAATAATATTAAACTTGAACCAACAGGGATGCTGGTTCGGGGCCGTAGAAAGCCCAGTTTATCCGGTGCGAAATGCATCGTAAATCTGATGTTTCGGTGCTTATTTCGCATCGTTATTGTCCCCGATTTTGGTCGGGGGGCCGTTTGTTATAGAACAGGACTTTGTCCAAAGACAGCGGGAATCGTTGATAAACTGATTTTTCTAACCCCCCGACCACCAAATTCTGTTTGGTGGATGTTTTTTTTACAGCCAAAAAAGGGGGAATAATGAAAAAAATCATTTTTACGATAATCGTGTTTGGTATCTGTTGTGATGCTGGGGCGAAGTGGGGACCAAACTTTGGATCCGGGGACAGCTGTGTCGTAGAGTACAAGGGGAAGCGAAGATTTTATTTCTGTGGTAAATCACAGGACGAGTGTGCCGGGAAAAAAGTCAGAAAGCGTTCTGAAGAAAATATATACTTGCATAAGGGTGAATTTGATTCGGTCGTTGATACTGATCGAACGTTTTTTTGCTGTAACCCCGATAATGCAGATAAGGGGCGTTTTGTAGAGGGCGAGTCATGGTGGGTCGCGGATTCGTATACAGAGGTAAAACAACTGACCGATGGGACATGTAATGTTGAGAAACGGCAAAACATCTGTGGTGATGTGGTTGTCGTGGGTGATTGCAGCGAACCTGACGATTGCCCAGATGGTAAAATTCTGCGTAACAAGGAATGCGTTACCCCATGTGACGCGGGCAGTGTTTTTGAAAGTGAAGAATCTAATCAGTGTATACAATGTGAAACAACGAAATACCAGGGCATCGACAGCACATTCAAATGCGTAAAGTGCGATCGAGATACCGAATGGTGGGATGATAAAAATAAAGAGTGTGTCAAAAAATCTGATTATACCAGGATTTCACGTGATGTAATGCGCCAATGTTACATGTGTCCTAATAACATAACGTTCCAAGAATGCGTGTGGATGTTAAGTATGTCAAAGGAATACAGCGTGGAAAAGCAAAATCAAATAAAGGCGGACTGTGATTTGAATTAAGAATTCATACCTGGGGTGCGCGGCAGGCGAATGTGTTATAATGACGGTGTATAAAATCAAGGGAGTGTTGAATGAAAAAGTTTTTACTGTTTGTTTTGGCAATTGCGATATCTTTTTTGCCCGGTATTATTGGCATGATGTTTTCGCCAGATGGCGCATCGGACATCTGGTATAATACGCTGATGAAGCCGGCTGTCACACCAGACGGATGGGTGTTCGCAGTTGTATGGCCAATATTGTATTTCTTGTTGGGGATTGCGTTGTACCTGATTATGGTTGATAAAACACGCATCAGCAAAGTAAAGTCGTATTCATTGTTTGCCGTACATATGGGATTGAATGCGTTATGGTCTTATTTGTTCTTTGGAATAAATTTGACCAGTGCGGCGTTGATAGTATTGTTGTTGCTGATTGGATTTACAATATGGATGATGGTCGCGTTCCGGCAAATCAGTCGGCCAGCATACTATCTGGTTTGGCCGTATATTATATGGCTGGTGTTTGCGTTGTATCTGAACAGTGCGGTTGTATTCTTGAACTAAACAAAAACATCAGGTCGCCAAAATTGGCGACCTGGTTATATTTTTAATATCTTGACATCTGGGTCACCAATGTTCAGGTATTTCAGGCCCAGTTCTTCGACGTAATCGGCACTGTATCCCTGTAACAGTTCAATGTGGCGATTTATTGTTTCCAGTTTCTTGGTTTCTGTGGCCAATTGTTCCTGTTCTGCGTCCAGACGCCAGATATTTATTATAAAATTTTGGACGTTTACGTCGCCCCAGAATATACGAATAAACGCAAATGCCGCAAAAATAGTCGCAATTACGCCAAATTTGCCACGAAAGCCACCCGACCAGGCGCGCCCAATAAACCCAAAGAATTTTTTGATTTTTTCCTTCATCGGTGGCATTATATCACAAATGTTTGCAAATAATCAAATTTTTGGTGCACCAATGGCTGGGATAACGGACCAGCCGTTTCGGCGTATCATTCGCATGTTCGCGCCAAATGTGCCCCTGTACACAGAAATGATATCGTGTCATTCGCTGGTGGCGGCGCATAAAAATTGTCTGCGCAATTTTGACAGATATGATGCCGAGGGTAATATTGGTGCCCAGATATTCGGTGCAGATGTTAATCTGATGGCGGATGCGGCGCGTATTTTGCAAGATGCGGGCGCGGCATGGATTGATATAAATATGGGGTGCCCTGTGCCAAAGGTTGCCACGCGCAGTGGCGCGGGCGCAAATATGATGCGCGATCATGTTCTGGCTGAAAAAATTATGCGGGCGGTGGTGCGGGCGGTTCAGATACCTGTATCCATAAAAACGCGACTGGGGTGGGATGATGCGCATCGTGACTGGGCCGAATTAATCCAGATTGCCGCGGATTGCGGGGTGCGGTTTGCCGCATTGCATGGGCGTACGCGTGCCCAGCTGTATACGGGGGCGTCCGTGTTGCCGGCCTTGAAAGATTCGCCGATTCCGATTATTGGAAATGGGGATATAAAAACAGCATGTGATGTACAGAACGTCTTGAACCTGGGGTATTGTGGCGCGATGGTTGGTCGGGCAATGCTGGGGCGGCCATGGATTTTGGGCCAACTGTTGGGGACGGCCCATGCACCACAAAATATAGGCCAGGTGGCGGTGCGTCATCTGGGGTATATGGTTGATTACTATGGCGAACGCAATGCTGTCACCATGTTTCGAAAGCATGCAGCGTGGTATTCGTCTGGGGCGCCGGCATCAAACGAGTTCAGAATTCGCGTAAACCAGACTAGAAATGTACGTGATTTATGTAATGAAATTTGTGAATTTTGGGGTTGCGAAGTGGAAATATAGATTCTATGATTATGTGAATACCAAGGGAATATATATTATGACAGATAATTTAAATCAAACGCCGCATGACAGTGACAATATGACTGTGGGGGAAATTTTACGTAACACCCGTACCACTGGACGGCGCAAGCGCGAAATTCCAACAATATCAAAGCAACTGTGTATACGTGAAGAATTTTTACAGGCACTGGAAGATGGAAATTATTCTGTTATTCCAGAAAGTGTTTATACATTGGGGTTCGCGCGTAACTATGCGATGGAATTGGGGCTGGACCCGGACGAAATAGTCTGCAAGTTAAAGCGCGAGATGGGGCTGGGGCCTGAATGTGATGATGCAGATAATGGTGACACACCCCCCAGCGCATCGGTAACAGAACCGCATGTTGTCTGGTATCGGGCGGCATGGACGCGTGTGATAAAGTTCTGTCGTCGTTACTGGGTATGGATTTTGGCCGGATTGGTTGTGTTGTCGGTGGCAATTGTCAGTATTGCAATGATTGCGGGTGACAAGTCTGTGGATACGCAGCCAAGTGCAGATGTGGCGGTTGTGCAAAATGTTGATGATTCTGTGAACGAACCGAAGTACAATGTCGATGTACGTGAACGGTTTGGTACAGAAAATCGTGCCAAGGCCCAGGTGATATTACAGGCAACCCAAGAATCATGGGTCAAGGTCGAAGATAGACGCGGTAATACCATGTTCAGTCGCGTTCTGGTGCCCGGTGATGTTTATTATGTGCCGGTTGGTGACGAATACAGTGCAATTTTTGGTAATGCCGGTGGAATTGATGTCTGGGTGAATGGTGAATTGGCACCGGCCCAGGGCGTGGATCATGTCAGGGTGTCTGGAATTGTGTTAAGTCCCGACAGCTTGATGAAATCGGGGCAATAGTTTATAACGGGGCATCGTCCCCGTTTTTTTGTTTCAGAAAAATTATATGGAATAAAACTTAAAACCACCATTAAAATTTGGTGGTCAGGAGGTTGAGAACAATTGTTGGAATTGTGTCGCTGATTTGGATATTCGCGACCCTCCTGACCAGAAATTGCCAGGAGACGTTCGTCGTCATAATAATCCGTATGTGTTACAACACGCCACAGGTTAGTATTCCGACGCCAACATAGAGGTTCCCACAACCCCACTGGGGATAGCATCCACCAGTACAGTCATCTTAGCGTAATATACGGACCATTGCAAATAGATTTTTTACAGGTGCCTATTGCAATTTGTGTGAAATAATCTATATTATTAGGCGTCATGGCTGGTGTAATCAAAATTCGCGGCGCACGCGAGAATAATCTTAAGAATATTGATTTGGACATACCAAAAAACAAATTGGTGGTCTTGACTGGCGTATCTGGGTCGGGAAAGTCGTCTTTGGCGTTTAATACAATATATGCCGAAGGCCAACGGCGATATGTTGAATCGTTGTCGTCGTATGCGCGCCAGTTCTTGGATATGCAGAAAAAGCCAGATGTTGATTTAATCGAAGGATTGGCCCCGGCGATATCAATTGAACAAAAAACAACGTCCAAGAATCCACGCTCTACGGTTGGGACGGTAACAGAAATTTATGACTATTTGCGGTTGCTGTGGGCGCGAATCGGTGTGCCGCATTCGCCTGTGACGGGGCTGCCGATAAAATCACAGACAATTGCCGAAATGGTCGATTGGACAATGAAATTTCCGCCAGAGACCCGATTGTTTATAATGGCGCCACTGGTGCGGGAACGCAAAGGCGAATATAAAAAAGAAATCGCGTTTCTGGTAAAGCAGGGGTACCAGCGGGCGATAATTGATGGCGAACTGTATGATTTATCCGCAGTACCGGCGTTGGATAAAAATAAAAAGCATACGATATTTGTGATTGTTGATCGGCTGCAGATGCCGGCCCGCGATGCAACGGATACAGGTGTGGACGAATTCCGTTCGCGTATGTATGCGTCGTTCGAAGGTGCGTTGCGCCTGGTGCCGGGGTCGGTTTTGGTGCGGCGCCTGGATACAAATGAGGATGTTTTGTATTCGCAAAATTATGCATGTCCAGTCAGTGGGTTTACCGTGCCGAAAATAGAACCACGTTTGTTTTCTTTTAACGCCCCGATGGGCGCGTGTCCGTCGTGTGATGGTCTGGGGGTGCAATTGAATATGTCGCCTGATTTGGTTGTGCCAGATCCGTCAAAGTCTATTCTGGATGGGGCAATTGCGCCGTGGTCGCGTGGCGGAATGTTAAGCCAGTTTGATCATTTGCTGGATGCATTGCATAAAAAGTATAAAATACCGTTGTCAAAACCATGGCATACATTGACCCAGCAACAGAAAGATATTGTCTTGTACGGCAGTGGGGATGAACCAATTAAAATCAACTGGAATGGATTTGTGTATGAAAAACCGTACGAAGGGGTTATCCCAAATATTGAACGGCGGTGGCGTGAATCTGATTCCGAAGCTGTGCGGGCCGAACTGGCGAAGTATCAGTCAGAAAAGCCGTGCCCCATGTGTCATGGCAAGCGTCTGAATATCCAGGCATTGTGTGTAAAGATTTATGGGTTGGATATTATGGATGCATGTGATATGCCAGTTGACCAGTCGCTGGGGTGGTTTACAGATTTGCCAAACCATTTAACGCAAAAAGAAAATGATATCGCGCGGGTCATTTTGCGCGAAATCACCAGTCGCCTGCAATTCTTGCAAAATGTTGGGCTGGGGTATCTGACGTTGTCGCGTATGGCGGGAACATTGTCTGGGGGCGAAGCCCAGCGTATCCGTTTGGCATCGCAAATCGGCAGTGGTTTGTCAGGGGTGCTGTATGTGTTGGACGAACCGTCAATTGGTTTGCATCAAAGTGATAATGACAAGCTGTTGGATACGCTGAAAATGCTGCGCGACAAGGATAATTCTGTGATTGTTGTTGAACATGACGAAGATGCCATGCGTGCGGCAGATTACTTGGTTGATATTGGCCCAGGCGCCGGGATAAATGGTGGTCGTGTCGTGGCCGCAGGAACCCCCGCCCAGGTTATACAGAACAAAGATTCGTTAACTGGCCAGTATTTGTCAGGGGCACGCAAGATTGATGTGCCTGCCAGTCGCCGTCAAGGCAATGGACATGTTATTTCTGTGCATGGGGCGCGTGAAAATAATCTGAAAAATATTGACGTTGATTTTCCGTTGGGAAAATTTGTTGCGTTAACCGGGGTGTCTGGGTCTGGGAAATCTACGCTGTTACTGGATACGTTGTATCCGGCATTGATGCGCGCGTTGTATAATTCCAAGATTGAAATGGGCGAACACGATATCATCACAGGTATGGAATTCGCAGACAAGGTTGTCGATATCGACCAGTCACCAATCGGACGCAGTCCGCGCAGCAATCCGGCAACCTATACAGGCGTGTTTTCAAACATTCGTGATTTCTTTGCGGCGTTGCCCGAAGCCAAGGCCCGTGGATATGGCCCAGGGCGCTTTTCGTTCAATGTCAAAGGTGGCCGGTGCGAGGTATGCCAAGGTGATGGCCAGATAAAGATAGAAATGAATTTTTTGGCCGATGTCTATGTCGAATGTGACAAGTGTCATGGTGCCCGGTATAATGATGAAACGCTGGCGGTGAAATATAAAGGCAAATCAATCGCAGATGTGCTGAATATGACCGTCGAAGAAGCCTATCGATTCTTTACCAATGTTCCACAAATCGCACG
>CALXPA010000041.1 GCA_944390185.1 uncultured Alphaproteobacteria bacterium
GCCTGGGACCGGAACACAGAATCTGACTTTAACATTTCGCGGACCTGTTTTTTATCTGCGGCCGCCATCATCTTGGCCAACCATTTTGAAAATATTGTCTTGTCACCCCCGTGATATTTTTTCCATACAACATCTGGAATTTCTGCGCCGGTGGCACGCGTCAGGTCCAGTGTCTGTTCATGCAGTTTTTCAAACATTCGTTCGCTTTGCTTCAAAAAATCCTGGGCGCTGACGCGTCCAAATGTTGCCGTGGGTGTTGTATTAATGGCGTCCATTGGTGCTGTCGCCCGCGCGACCATCATCTGTTTGTTCAGTGTTTGCATGGTGTTAACCGCGTTGGCGTAATCAGACATCAAATCTATCATTTGCTGGCGTGATTGACCGGCCAAGTCTTCCAGCTTTGCGGCTGATTCTGCAACCGTTGATGTAGATTCTGCAACGGCAACGCGCATCAAGTCAATTTTTTCGTTCAGTGACGCAACGATTCCCTGTAATCTGTCGCCTGTTTCCACCGAATCCCGCGCCAAATCGGGCAGGGCGGTGAAATATTTTTCAATTAATTCCGACAACGGCTGTAACTGTGCGGTGGTTTCAGCGGACATTTTTATCAGATTTTCAGATTGTCCCGACAACTGTGTGTGCGCCGTATTCATTTCAATTAACGTTTCACGCACGCCCGTCGCCATGGCGCGCACAGATTCAGAAAACGCCCCCGCTGCGGTCTTGGTGTTTTCCAGCGTGGTGTTCGCCACACCTGATACTGTTTTCAGTTCTGATACAACGCCGGTTGCAAAATCCTTGATTTCGCTATTAAACCGATTTGTCAGTGTGGCCAGTTCCGTTGATATATTGCGCACGGCGCCTTCGGTCGATGTGGCCGAAGACATCAGGGTTTCAACGGCAGTCCCCAGTTTTTGAACCTGTTTATCAATTGACGATTCTGCTAATCTGACCTGGGCACCGACAACGTTGGCCGTATTTGTCAGTGTGTTCATTTGATTCGCCAACTGTTTTTTCGCCTGTTTGCTGAACGCGTCCATCTTTTCCAAGTGTCCATCCAGCATCTTGTTGTTTTGGTCCATAACATCTTCATATCCGGCGGCGGCCGATTTAACGTTATCGAATCCTGTGGCGGTGGCCTGGGTCAATTCGCTGATTTTCTGAACCATATTTTCGTATTCGGTCGATGCAGTTTGCATCTGGCCTGTATTAGATTCAAATTCGTCGCGCAGTTTCTGTGACAATTTTTCACCCGCGCCAATCCATGATTCTATTTTTTCCTGGATTTGGGTTGCGCGTTCTGTTGTGTCCTGGGCTGTGACGTCAATTTTCGCCACCAGGTCGTTTACTGTTGCACTGAATCTGTCGGTGGCCATTTCAACATCCGACCAACCCGGGCTGTTGACCACTGTGTGCAAATCCGTCACGGTATTGTCCAAACGCTGGGACATTTGCGCAACACTTTTGGCGGCATCATTTGCCGTCGTCACCAATTTAGTATTGTGCGCGCCCAATTTTTGCTCTAAATCATTTACCGCGTCGATTTGTGATGCCAATGTATCGCGAATATTTTGAAAGCAAGATTGGATTTTTGCCATTTCGTCGGCCATAATCATGTTCAACACACGCACAGCGTCGGCCACACGGGCGCGTTCGGGCCGTGTCATGATGTCCAGCATAGATTGCATAACGCGTTGCGATTTTCTGGACACCCAGAACAGAATTACCATTGCCGCCACAAACACGGCGCCCGCCACCCCACATATAATCCAAATCAAATTCGCAGATTGCATCAGAAAACTCCCCCTTGTTTCAAGGCGCCTGTACGTGCATTACAACGACCGCCTTATATTCTTGCAGTTCTGTGAAATATATACTAAAATTCCGACAATAAAGCAAGAGCCTAATGACACAAAAACGCAGACTTTCACCAAACCAAAATCTGGCCGCAGACCCAACCGAAAACATCTGGGTCCAGGCTAACGCAGGCACCGGCAAGACCAGTGTCCTGGTCCAGCGTCTGTTACGTATTTTATTCCGTTCGGATGATTTAGATAATTGTGGAATATTGTGTCTGACATATACCAATGCGGCGGCGGGTGAAATGCGCAACAGAATTTTGGCGGGATTGCGAACATGGGCGATGGCGTCCGATACAGAATTGACAGAATTACTGGACGGCATCGTCCCAGAATCATCGGCCCGCACCGATGATTTGCAACGCGCCCGCCAGATTTTTTTCCGTTTTATCGATAATCCTGATTTGTTAAAAATAAAAACCATTCACGGATTTTGCGAAGAAATCTTGCGGCGTTTTCCGATCGAGGCCGGCATATCCCCCGCATGGACACTGGTATCGGGCGCACCCCAACGTGCATTATTACAAGACGCATTTAGTAAATTGATAAATTCATCAAACGATTCAAATGTAAGTGACGCATTTGCACATATTGTCGGCCGTGTATCAGAATATTATCTGGATGATTTGCTGAATATACTCAGCCAGCAATATAAAGATTTTTTTCAAGTTACAGACACTGTTAAATATCGCGAATATTTTATTGATACGGCGCGATATTTTTTAAATTTGAACACATCGACCACCACGGACATTTCGGTCCCAGAACTGCAAAAAATCGTCGATTTTGTGAAAGACGAAATAAATACCACGAAAAAGCCGGCGGCATACTTAACAAACATTCTTGATTTAACGCAACAATACATTAATAAAACGATAGATTTTGAAAAATACAAATATGCGTATCTGAACAAGGGTGACGGCAAAATGCGCCGACATATTGCGAAATACAAAATCTTGGCCGACGAACAGGAACGCGTATACATGACAGACCAGCAAAATATCGCCCGCCGAACGTTTGATGATACCGTGGCCATGTTTGATTTGTCTGCCGCCTTTGCAAAAATGTATCGCCAGTTAAAGGCCGAACGAAATCTGCTGGATTTTGAAGATTTGATTTTATACACACGGCGACTGTTTTCGAATCCCGAAAATATGGGATGGGTTTTGTCGCAACTGAATGTGCGCCTGACGCACATCCTGGTGGACGAGGCCCAAGACACAGGCCCAATGCAGTGGGATATATTGCGCATGTTGGCCGGCGACTTTTTTACCGATGGCGACATCGGCGGAATGCCACATTCGCTGTTCGTGGTTGGCGACACAAAGCAGTCGATTTATGGGTTCCAGGGCGCCGACCCGAATGCCTTTGTTGCCAGTCGCGACGCCATTGCCAGCCAAATTCGTGAAAATCTGCGCACGATACAAGAAGTTCCATTGGATCAAAGTTTTCGTTCACTGGCGCCGATACTGCAGACCGTGGATGCGTTTTTTGGCAACCCCGACGTCGTAAAAGCAACAGGTTTTATAAATAATCCACACAAATGCTTTCGCCAGGATGCGGGCGGTCTGGTGGAAATCCATCAACTGATTGCCAAACAGACCAACGATATGTCTGTGGGCGATTATATCGCACAAATTGCCGCAAAAATAAAAGAACTGTTGGCCAGTGGCGATTTTGCGCCTCATGACATTATGGTACTGGTACAGAATCGTGCGCCATTGGCGCCGGCGATGGTGCGCGAACTGAAAAGGCAAAATATTCCTGTCGCGGGCAGCGACAGAATCATTTTGCCGAATTTTCCGGCCGTTCGCGACCTGCTAAATCTGGTTCGTTTTTGTTTAGATTGCAACGACGATTACAGTTTATGTTGTGTATTAAAAAGTCCAATTTTCAGATTGAATGAACGCGACATTTTTAATTTATGCAAAATCAAAAACGCGACCCCAGGCACAACAATATACGCCATCTTGGCAGACCAGCATCCTGATATTTTTGCCCGCCTGGGGTGCATAGTGGAATGGGGACGGGTTCTGGCACCGTATTCGTTCTTTTCCCGTGTGCTGGCAGACGTAGACACGCGCACCAGCATGATTGCGGCACTGGGCGACCAGATAATCGACCCCCTGGAAGAATTTATGACAATATGCCTGTCGTACGAGCGTACACAAACAGGAACGCTGCGTCACTTTTTAAAGTGGTTCATCACCGGCGGCAGTGAAATCAAGCGCGATATGGACGCGTCGGCCGGCGTTCGCGTGGTCACCGTTCACGGCAGCAAGGGGCTGGAATCGCGCGTTGTATTTCTGATTGATACTGTAAATATGCCAGACACAGAAAACATCTTGCCGATTCCGTGGACGGAAATACCAGATACCCTGCGAGCCCGGGGGCACGACATGCCGCGCCCATGGATATGGTCGCCACGCAGTGACGGCGGCCACGGTCGTGAATCTGCCCAGGCTGAATTGGCCCAGATTCGTTTGGCGGAATATTATCGTCTGTTGTATGTTGCAATGACACGTGCGCGCGATCGGTTGTACATATATGGATATACGCCGTACAAGAACGCCCCACAAAACTCGTGGCATGCCATGTTGTGGAACACGCTGTCCGACAGCGGCAACCTAACCGACAATGGCACAACAATCAGGATTACAGATGGAAAATAATTTACAGAATTTACTGGATAAAATAAAAAAATCAAAGTACGCGACAAATGTCGGGAATCGCGTTCATACGGCACTGCGACATGTTGTCGTGGATGCATCTGGCACGCATGGGGATGACGAACTGGCGCGTCAAATATCTGCGCGTGACAAATTGTGTCCGTTTTTCGTTCCCGCCGCCCAGACCGAGGTTCCTGTTGCTGGTTACGTCAACGGGCATTTTATCAGCCGTCGCATAGATCGCATGATTGTAAATCACACCGACCACACTGTCAGGATTATGGATTACAAGACCGACGTTAATCGCGACGCGATGTTTGATGCATATGTTGCGCAGATTCGTGAATATGTCGCATTGGTTCGCGACATTTATCCTGGGTACACGGTCACAGGATATATCTTGTGGACGCACGACTTTTCGTTGCAACAGATATAAAATATAGTTATAATCCCAGACATGCTGACACGGTTATACATTTCAAACATAGTCTTGATTGAAAAACTGAATCTGGAATTCGGGGGCGGGCTGAATATTCTGACGGGCGAAACCGGCGCCGGGAAAAGTATTCTGATGGACGCATTGGCGTTGGCGCTGGGGGCGCGTTCGGACACTGGCCTGGTGCGCAATGGTTGCGACACGGCGTCCGTAATTGCCGAATTCGATGCTGCAGATAATCGGTTACAGGCCGTTTTGGACGACGCCGGAATTGATTTTTCAGATACGCTGATTTTGCGCCGCACATTGACATCAGATGGCAAATCCCGCGCATGGATTAACGATACACCGGTATCGATAAAGACGTTGAAACAGGTGGGTGACGCACTGGTTGAAATTCATGGCCAGTTTGCGAATCATACACTGTTAAACCCGGCGACACACCGTGAAACACTGGATACATTCGGAATAAAAAACATCCCGAATTACAATGAATTAATCAAAAAGGTTAACGGTACATATCAAGAATACAACGCCGCAAACAAACGCCTGGAAGATCTGAATACAATGTTGCGTCAATCTGCGGCAGAACGCGATTTTTTGGAACATAACGTGCGGGAACTGGAATCACTGAACGTCCGCGTTGGCGAAGAATCAGAACTGGCCGATCGGCGCGCCCGCATGATGAACGCTGAAAAAGATTCTGCGATTTTATCAGATGCGCTGACGGCGCTGAATCCGCGGGGTGAATCTGTGTATGATAACATTTATGCGGCGGCAAATATTTTATTGCGGATAAAGACAACCCCGAATCCATACACGGCCCAGATTGACCAGCTGTACAACGCCGCCAATATACTATCCGACGTCACAGAACAACTGGTGCCGCCTGAAATGGATACCGCCGATATGGATATGATAGAAGAACGTCTGTTCGCCATTCGTGCCGCCGCCCGCAAGCATCGTGTTTCTGCGGATGAATTACCCGAACAGTTAAAACAGATGGCGGCCGAATTGAACGCTATTGACAATTCAGATGCAGAATTAAAGAAATTAACCGCCGATGTGACGCGCAAAAAATCAGAATTCGATGCGGCGGCGGCCGAATTATCGGCGGCGCGCGTGGTGGCGGGCGAACAATTGCGCACCCAGATATTACAAGAACTGCCTGATTTAAAGCTGGGCAATGCCGATTTTATGGTGTCGCGTACGGATGCGGCGCCATCTGCGAACGGAATTGACGACATTGTGTTTATGATAAAAACGAATCCCGGCATGCCATTTGCGCCGCTGCATCGTGCGGCATCTGGGGGTGAATTGGCGCGATTGATGTTGGGACTGCGCGTGGTATTATCAGACGGTGGTAATGCACACACATTTGTATTCGATGAAATCGACACGGGCATCAGTGGCGCCACGGCCGCCGCCGTCGGCAGTCGGCTAAACCGATTGGCTGCCACGGCCCAGGCACTGGTCATCACGCATTCGGCCCAGGTTGCCGGATACGCCGATCGGCATTTCAAGATATCAAAAACATCCCAGAATGACACGACCATAACAACGGTCACAGAAATAACGGGCGACGCCCGTATCAGCGAAATCGCCCGTATAATCAGTGGCGCGGAAATTACACCAGAATCGCTGGCGACCGCCCGCACATTAATCCAGCAATAATTTATTCATCCGTATAATAACACGCATTTGTAAACTGCCACTTGTGCCCAACACTATCTGTAAATGTTGTGTTTGCCGGGACATTACATTCGGTCTTTTTTTTGGCACCGCTGGTCGTGGTCGGCTTGGCCCCATCTGTGGCCGTTGGACATGCGGTGCATTTGTACCGGATTTTTAACCCAGACTGCTGGGTCCTGTAATACCCTGGGTTACACGTCATGGTGCCACCAACACAGGTTGCATTTTCCGGGCATGCCACACACTCCAGCGCGCTGGGTGGCGCAATACCCCCAACCATAATAGGATAGACCCCATAATACCCATCTTTACACTTGTACTTGCAACCCCAGTCACACGTTATCAAACGCAGCGAATTGCTGGTATCCGTCGCCCAGACACCGTCAGCAATACCAGAACACGCCGAATCGCAACAGGCGCGTCCCTGGGGAACATTATTCGCCGAACACGTTGACCCATACCGTATACATTGCCACTTGTTATTGCATGTTTTACATGCTGTCAGCACAACCGTTGATGAAAAACACTCGTTTTGATTGCTGACAATAGAACCGATGCCCACCGCAATTGCACCATCGCACATCAGTGCGATACACGAGCCCACTGCCATCGCCCCCAGGCCCGTCAAACATTTGCTCATTTTTTTATTATCCCTCTCTGTTTTAAAAGCAAAAAACCACCAATTGCATGGCGGTCGGGGAGTTCAAAAATCATAATCAAAGAAACGACCCCACAGGCCTTTGGACATAACATCCTGTTGTATAACCTGTGGCCCCCCCGACGGTTATCGGGGCTGTACGCAACATCAGCGATGCCATCATCGCATCATGTAGTGCACACGGACATTCGGTATTTATGCATACCGCTTTGATTATGGGTTTTTGACGACCCTGAATCCGGCATCCGCCCAGATTCA
>CALXPA010000042.1 GCA_944390185.1 uncultured Alphaproteobacteria bacterium
CATCAACGGGGGTATGATTCTATGGCGGTTGCATTAAACAAGGCACTGGAAAAACGCGGATTTGAAATTATTGCGGCCCAGGATGTGGCCCCAGAACTGACATTTCAGTCGGCAGGGGTACAAACACGTACAAAACCAACGGCACGTGACCAGCGTAACATCGAACGCGCGATTGATGTATCGCACACTATTGGCGCGGCCGACATTGGCGCATCGGTTGTTGTTGACAACCAGGTAATCGCGGTCGAGGCTGCCGAAGGCACCGCCAAAATGCTGGAACGCGTCATAGATATGCGCCGCCAAAAAAAACGCCCCAGTGGCGTGTTTGCCAAAATGACCAAGCCTGGCCAAGATTTACGAATCGACATACCGGCCATTGGTGTTGACACCGTAAACGCGGTTGCGGCCGCACACCTGCGCGGAATTGTGGTAAATACCCGGACATGCTTTGTCGTGGACCGACCGGCAACAATTGCACGCGCCAACGAACTGGGGATATTTATCTTGGCAATTGACGAATAAAGAACATGGTCATCAAAAAAACTCCGCCCGAACCTGGCGGAGTTTTTTTCACACCTTGCACCCGAAAACTTGACTATTTAAAAATCCTTGTCCGTACATGCCCCGGCAGAAATCGCAACAACCTGATTTGCCGCGCACTTGTTGGTGGTGCCAACTGTCCATTCACATGCACTGTCTATTATTTGCAGTGCACCATCACCCCCATCGCTATAGCGCATCTGGGCATCCTTGCAGGTTTCTTCGGTCGTCAACAGCCCGCATGCATTCTGCCATTCCGTGCACGTCTTGACCGCGGTTCCCGTGGGCGCAATCGTATCAGGCAAAGTTAACCCCCATTTGACATAGAAATCACGCAATGATTCAATAGAATACGATTTTCCATATCCAACCTGGGCCAATCCATCACCAACACGACAATTAATATTGCTGCGTTCAACAAATGCCGTTATTGCCGTGGCCAACCCACCAGCACCGGCCCCAACGCCAACACCAATTCCGATGGCCGCCCCCATATTAGATTCTTCGCCATTCTGCATTAAATCAATAATTTCCGCATCAAACACGCTGTCCAGCGAACGCAGTTCAACCTGGATTTGTTCGGGCGAACGACAATCGCTGTCTGTGCCACCACTGCAGAATATTGCAGATTCCCTGCCACCAGATGCAGCCGCTATCAATTCTTTATCCAATCCCTGAAATGAACAATTCGCATGATAAAACTGACCGTCGCTTTTTTCCGGCTCTATGGTCACAACCGTTCCACAAGAACTGAAATCCGCATCTTCGTCACAAATCATCTGGCCCGGATTGTCCGGATCTTCGATACATCCGATGCTCTCTGCACACTGCAGTGTCGCCGCATCAGACGGTGCCTGGATTATTATAGTATCGTCAAAAGACGCATCCATAGACAAACATCTGTCCAGCGCCAATTTATACGTTGCATAGACATCATATAACGTGACAAACTTCTGACACGCATCTGGGGACATAACCTCGTCCGTTACGGATATCTGGGCATCCAAGTCCAAGTATCTGTTCACCGTTCCGATAATCGCATCGTTACGCAACGCCGTGGTCAACATCTTGCGATGATTTTCCCGCGAACAATCAAACGCACGTTCGCCGTGGCCCGCCAGTGCGCCAACCCCCACCCCCAGCAATGCGCCACCACCAATACCAACAACAGCGGCCGTATTCGTCTGGTTCATCAACGAAAAGCCAAACAAGTCACGATTGCACGTAAACACACTGCCCGTCTGGCGCCAAACCTCGGCCGGTTGATCGTTACCCGCCGCCCCAAACAGCCAGCTGTTCTTTATGTGGGTATCTTTGTTATACGCCGCCACCCGCACCCAGCATTCCGCGGTTTTCGCATCCCATCGTGCATAATGTCCACGCTGGGCATCTGTTATACCGGACGAATTAACCGTCACACCCATTGGGCTGCTTTTAATCAATGCGTTACCCTGCTGTTGATTATACGCACCAACCGTCTGATTATATTCACTTGTAACCCCGCCAGTGCCATTGACCGCCGTAAACGATGAACCGTATACATTTCTATCCAGTAACATACATGTATTTTCCGCCTGGACCGGGGTCAAGCCTGTTTTGCGCAACACGAAGTTATAATATTCTGGCTGTACCTTGCGCGCATTAAAGTCAATCCATACATCCGCAGATGTTTTATAAATATCCTGGCAATCACGGCGCACCTGTTCGACACAGCGTTCCACCTGGACCACGCATAATCCCATACCACTTATAATACTGTTGCGGACATCTTCATCAAACATGTCATTCAGTCCACCCGGCAGTGCACCATTATTCACACATGCCAAAACGTCATTCATACAGTCCTGGATTGTATAGTCCGAATCCCGTACCCCGCCATCAGGGCACTGTGCCACATCATCGCCACCTGGTTTATCATCGCCCCCCGGATTATCACCACCACCGGGATTATCATCGCCACCATCGACACTGATACTAATACTGCCCCCGGGGACATTCGGCGACATATTACCCGTCACACTGCCCGGCAGTGTCGGCATTGTTGGCATACGCTGGGACGACATAGAATTAACCCCGGCACGGTTCAACGGCGCCACATTATACGCCGACCGCCCAGACGCAGTTACCGCAAACGCATCAACTGCGATTCCGAACATCCCCAACACCAAAACCGATGCACCTAATTTATTCAGCACAGACTGCATAAAACATTCCCCCTTGCTTATCCCTGTAATTATACCTTAAACAGGCGTCAAAAAAAAGCACTTTTTAGACAAAACAACACAAAAATTCACAATAACAAATATTGACAAATATTTTTTATAGTCTATACTAAAAGTAATGAAACGTGTACTAGATTTTTTCAATCGACACCGCCACGTGCTGGTATGGACCGCATGCTATGTGGCCGTCATGTGGGCAATCTTGCAGTTTTTGTTTAATTTTGACATGTTTTCTGCGGAAAATTGGCACAGACTATTTCACGCCCACCTGCGTGGCTTTCCTGGATTTGTGTTTGGAATTTTAATTCTGGCCATGGTTCCAATGTATATCGCCAGCACGGTCATCGTCTGCCGTCGGTCTGCACCACTGTTCAAAATCAGTCTGCCTAAATGGCTGCAACCCGTACCCGCAACCGACACCACACCGCAACCACAAAAATCAGAATCTGCATCACCAGAACCCCAGATTTCTGAACAACCCGCGAACGAATTGCCACGCAATTTACCGTCCGAGCTGCGCGTTCCATTCATCCAGGCCCGTAATAATTTAACACGCCCGATGACATCATCCCTTAATTCCAGCCACCCCCAGGACACACAACACCCACAATCGCCGGCACCCGCACCACAGTCCGCGAACGAATTGCCGCTGCCTGATGATTTTGATATCATCGGTTCCGATAACACAACACCGACATTCACCCCAATGTTCCAAGATCTGGACTTCGATCCAGACACCATAAATGACACAACGACAAATCCCCCTGCACCATCCACAAACACAGACATCACAGAATACCTGGACGCGCATAACCGGCCATACGTTGTTGAAAACGGCATTATAATCACAGACACAGACGCAATTGCAATACATGATGACACGGACTTTTGGATTGCAGACGACGAAACATGGTTCGCAGCCGGCCGCCAAAAACCATCACCGGCAGATACAGTATTGGCCCTGGCCGCGGCGCACAACGTACGCCCAGTGTTATACCTGGCCGAAACGAACATATTGGATTTGGACGCACGTCGCGCGCATTGGCGGGACCGCGGCATCACGGTCATCACCAACCCATCTGAACTGGATTAACTTTTCTACGGGAAGTTGCGCCGCAGGTTAAATCCGCAGAACTTATCGCAGAAGATAATGCCAGACAAAACTGTGTCGCTAATATCTCTGATTGTTTCCAACAGGCCTGCAAGGACAACATTGACCCCAATGACCCAGATGGTTCATATGACCTGTGCCTTACCAGGCCAGAGGCCATGTTAAGCCTGTGTACCGTACCTCTTAATGCCTGTGGTATCTCTACTAAATACGCAGTATGTGTCCCATAGAAACGTTAACCGCATGTCAGTACGTCGATAGCGAAGGTAAAAATCAAGTAACATCCATAGAAGATATAGACGATCTTATTCTGGGGATTTATTTAAATATTGATAATTCGTTACTAGACCAATGTTATGACAACGGCACGTTTCCCGCACTTACTGGACTCTGCTGTTATGGCAATAATTTCTGGTGGACTGGACCAAGCACGACAGAATTATAACAAAAAATATGATGAATTAGTCGCGAATGCACTAGAGGCGCAAAATGACCAAATAAAGTCATCACTGTGTGCGGCGATGGCGGCCAGCGGGGCACCACAATGCACATCATACATCAGCGTTGACGGTACCGCAATTTGCGAATCGTATGAAGCGCCAAAATTAGAAGCAGTGTTTGGCAGTGATGACGAAGCTGACGCATCCGTAGTCGGCATAAGCGGTACTGATTTGTATTCAACAAAATATACTATCGCAGGGGCCAATATGTCAGAACTAGCATCGGTTATGCAATCGGGTCGATCAGAATATACCCAGGTTGATTCTATGGGTAATATGTTGGGTAAAATAACGATGTCATCTGTGTATTCTGCTGAAAACAATACATGCACAATAACGACTGTAACGACAATGTGTGACACGATGGAGCAAATTATTCTGACAACCGAACTAGAAACCTGTGGCACTGGTGGTATTAGTGTTGCTGGGGGCAGTGGTTGCCGTGGCGGTGGCGGAATAATTAACATTGGCGGCAGCGGATCTAAAACGTCAACAACCCAAGAGTATGCCGGAACCCAATGTACCGCATTTATGGACCCCATTACAACAACGACGACTGTTGAAATGTAGCCCCCCGCGCCCAGTGTGGGGGAATGGGTCAGAACGAAATATCCGTACAGGTTTCAACCGGTGTTTCCCATTTACTGCAATATTGGTCACCGAAAAATGGTGTTTTTGTCTGGGCACAATTCGTTACCACCGAACACTTGTGACAGACTAATGTGTCCATATCGAACATTGTCGTAATGGTTTCTTTGTAATTCCACTGTTCATTCTCGTAATACCCGGTCAGTTCTGAATCAGCCGACGTATGATCCGCCTCGTTTTGCCAATCGGCCGTGGCCGCCATAGACACCCCGGCTGCGACCGCCCCGCCGGCAATAGTCCCCGAAATAATCTGGGTTGTCGCAACGATTGTAGAGGCCGTCGCCAGTGCCGTCGCCTGTGCTGTTGTCAATGCAGCTGCCGTCCCTGCTAATGTTGTTGCCGTGACAGTAGAGGCCGCCGTCTGTGCCAGGTTGGCCGCAATCATACCGCCGACAACACCCAAACCTGCACCTGCGGTAAATACCGTCAACACCACCGATGCGGCAACCGCAATCGCGGATATCGTTATTATCCCGGTTAATGATGTGGGTGTCTTGGTTTGCCCCATCCCAGACAATTGGGCCATGTCAACGCACGCCTGGCGCGCCGCATCACGACGGGCATCTTTGCCGTTTTCACCACGGATTTCGGCCATACGCTCTGTTATTGTGGTATAGTCTTGCTGTTGCTGCTGGGTCAATTTATCGTATTTCTCATAGTAATTTGCGCGTGCGCGTTTCAGTGCATTCTGGGTAATTTTTTGCTTTACCTGGCTGGTCAGTTCTGGGAATCGCGCCTGTTGTTCCCCGGCCCATTCGGCCATGCCGTCAACACGTCGCCCTGTGGTACAGAACTGGACCGTGGGATCAGATTCAATTATATCAAACACTTGGTCAATATCCGTACGCAGCATATTCAGTTGCGATGATATAACCTGGATATCATATTCTGATAATTTATCTGCCCCCAGACCGATATTTTCAAAATATTCCTCTGTACTACATATATTTCCGTCGTCACCGATTGTAACACCATCCCAGTATATTGTGCCTTCGATAACGCCGCCCAGTGGTGTTGTTGGCCCCAATGCGTTTGTCGTTGCGCCAACCACGCGCCCCAGTTCTGCATCACTGACCTGGGCCACACTGGTGCGACAATTCCCCAGCGTCAGTTGATTATCTTCACCAACGGCATATTCACAAATCTTATAGTTCAACGACTGGGCGCCTAAATACGGATCATCCAGAAACTTGTCACACGTGTCCGCATCACCGCACGCGGTAATAACGGCCTGGTCCAGGGCGGCCTGGCAATAATCTAACATTTCGTTATCGATATTCAAGAATATACCCTGGGCAACATTGTACAATTCGTCATATACGGCATCACCCTGGATGTTAGTATCGCCATAAACATGCTGGCACCCGACCAGTGTTTCATATGGGCATATACGCATAATTGTATCTGTGTCCAGTCCGACACACTGGGTGTAATCTGGACCACATCTGTCTTCGGATTGCAGACATTCTTTGAATTGTGTTGTACATTCATTCACGCGCATTGATGCCAACCGCGCCAGTACATATTCCCATATTGGTGATGCCACGGCATCCTGGGCCGACGCAGTCGAAATTCCGCATGCATTCAACGGCACCGTGCACAGGTTTAACATCGCCTCTGGCCTGGTAAGGCACAGGTCATATGAACCATCTGGGTCATTGGGGTCAATGTTGTCCTTGCAGGCCTGTTGGAAACAATCAGAGATATTAGCGACACAGTTTTGTCTGGCATTATCTTCTGCGATAAGTTCGGCATTCTTAATTGCCGGTGCAGATTCCCGCAAAAACGTATCCCACACCTGGTCGGCAACATCTTGACAATTTTGTGTTACACTGTCACACAGTGGTTTTTTAGACATTAATATATCGTATGTTGACGCCTGGATTTCTATGTTTGTTTTTGCGCCCTGGATGACATGCGGACGCGCATTGACACCCCGCCCGCGGGTATTTGTTGCATCAAACGCGGCAACCGACGCACATCCAGAAAAATCCGCACCGCAACCACCGGTATCAATCATACAGTTTTTAAATTCAACTGTGCACTGCCCCAGGTCATATTTATTCGCGTTACTGATTGCGGTATACGATGCGTTAACCAATCCCATACGGGCCGCCTGTAATTTCTGATTGCTTTCGTTACGCATTTGGTCCAGGCTGTTTTCATACGCCGCGCAATCATTGTTTATTTGCTGATTATACGCCAATCGCAGAAAATTTAACGAATTGGCGCACTCTGGGATTGCCGCCGCACATATTTCATCTGCACCGCGGAACAGCGCATCGCCCGTCTGGTCCAATACAGATTCTGTTTCATCTGTATCATCGTCAAACGATATATTCCATAAATCCAGATTCAGCCCTGATTTTTCTTCTTCAGGCTGGCTATAGACCGCATTGATGTCATAGTCATTTTCGATACTGTCAATACCAACCGTTGCCATTTGATACGATTGCTGGTCCAGTTTTTCAATCTCGGCCAATACGGCATCCAGTTCCGCATTCCGATCACT
>CALXPA010000043.1 GCA_944390185.1 uncultured Alphaproteobacteria bacterium
GATGGCACACTGCAACCGGATCCAGATTCAAAATTGACCGAACCGTATGTTATTCGCCCGACATCTGAAACAATCATTGGGGATGCAATGTCGCGCTGGGTACAATCGTATCGCGATTTGCCAATGAAATTGAATCAGTGGGTAAATGTTATGCGCTGGGAAATGCGTCCACGCTTGTTCTTGCGTACATCTGAATTTTATTGGCAAGAAGGTCATAATGCATTCGCCACACATGAAGAGGCAAACGCAGACGCGCGCAAAATGCACCGCGTGTATGGCGACTATATGCGCGAAATTTTGGCAATCCCGTCAATCATGGGTGAAAAAACACCCGAAGAAAGATTCGCCGGCGCGGACCACACATATACACTGGAACATATTATGCAGGACGGGCGCGCGTTACAGGCCGGGACATCGCATGACCTGGGCCAGCATTTTGCAAAATCGTTTGGTATCCAGTTTCTGGATACGGACGGTGTGCTAAAACATGCATGGACAACATCGTGGGGTGTTTCAACCCGCATGATGGGCAGCTTGTTCATGACGCATTCCGACGATGATGGCCTGGTTCTGCCGCCCGCCATCGCCCCGTACCAGGTTGTGATTATCCCAATCACGCGCGACGACACGGCCGACGCATTAAACGCGTTCGCAGAAAAACTGGGCGAACGTTTGCGTGATATGAACGTGCGCGTGTTGGTCGATACGTCTGATATGCGTGCACCGGACAAGATGTGGAAATGGATTAAGCGTGGCGTACCATTGCGCGCAGAAATTGGTGCACGTGAAATGGATGAAAACAATGTAACGGTTACGCGCCGTGATGTGGGAAAATCGTCAAAACAGACAATGTCGCTGGACGCGTTTGTCGCAGATGTCCAGAATATGTTGGCGCAAATCCAGCATGATATGTACGACGCGGTTGTGGCGCGCAATAAAACAATGATTCACGATGTCGCGGATTTAGGCGCACTGGAATCGGCGTTATCAGACGGCCAGATTGGATTTTTCCGCATCAAATACGATTTGACCACGAATGAACAGTTTGATGGCCTGGTGGAAAAATACAAAATATCGCGTCGATGCCTGGATGATAACGATCCGACATACGTATATGTTGCCAAGTCGTACTGACCACGACGCCCGCCCCACGGGGCGGGTTTTTCATTTGACTTGATAAAATCAAAGACCCCCACCGTTCGGTGGGGGCATGTCCAATATATGTTCAGTTTAATTTGTTTTGATTTATTTTAGAACGCCAGGTTCAAGCGTAATCCGACTTCGGCCTTGACGTCTGTACCATTTTGCGATTGCGCGTGCGCATCGTCAAAAGTGTATTCGCCGTACAGGGCAACCTGGACATTATCGGTCAATTGATTTGCAACCGACAATGTAACGATGTATTCATCAAAACCATCATCCATGTTAGACAGATCGGCGATAAATTTATCAACCGCTGCGCGTATGTTTTCACTGACATTGATGTCTGTGGCCAGACTTTCTACGCCATTGTCCGCATGGTGATTGTATTTGAATCCTGCGCCCCATGACCAGCGATCATTAACCTGGTAAAACGCATTCAGGCCAAAATTAACCTCGGTCGTGGACTTCAGATTAACAGAAATCTCGCCCGGCAGACCGATTGGCGGATTAGTCACCATTATTGAAGACATTGATGGGTTACCCATCAAATCGCCTGCGGTTAATCCAGCGATGTCGATCACATTATTGCTGTTGCCGAATGTCTGCAGAACTTCGACAAATGCGCTGGTGGTTAACTTGCTCCACGTTTTGCCGAATCGTACCCCGGCATCCACGCCCCAGCGGCCGTTGGAATAGTTATCGTACTGGAATCCTGTGCCGGTATATGCGCCGCGCATTTTGTTAATTCCGCCCAAGTGCGCATCCGCATAGACATCTAATACAATATTGTCGTATGTTTCAACCGCACGCCATATCAGACCCAACCGGCCGTGATTCATGCCCTGGCGGTCAATATCTGCGTCGTGTGTATACTGGAACGCGCCGCGGATTGCGATACGATCAGTGATACCCACGCCCAGTTCTTCTTGGATGCGCCAGATTGGGAATTCGGTTTCGCCATCATGACCCTTGGCCACGTGGGCATCCGAACTGTCGGCAACCTTTAACATTAAACCTGCCGCTGTCTTGGAATAAAATTCACCAGATGTTGGCATATACAACGGATTTTCCAAATTAGCCGCCATCGCAGGTGTCGCCAAGACAGATGCCACTGCCGCTAATTTTAAACTTTTTTTCATCTTTTAACTCCTTACGTTTTTGCGATGAAATGAATATGCACGACCCCCATTATTGGCAAGATCGCGGGCCATATCCGCCCCGCCCATTATTGGCAACAGTGCGTTTTTGTGATATAACCGTTATACAGGGTGCAATATTATGTGAATAAAGTCAAAACAAAATAATCATGCATGCCCAGACTTGATATGTGGGGGATTTTACCTATATAAGTATGACGCCCCAGGTGGCGTCTGGCCAAAGGGGTGTAATATGAACGACGATTTTAATAAATATATGCAGATGATTGCGGGGGCAAATCTGCAGAAGTCCACAGAAAAACAACTGGCTGAATCTGATCGGCAACGAATATCACAGGCGTATTTTGACTTGTTTTATAATTTAACTGCGACGACGTGGTTGCGCGGCGGCAGTTTGGGGCACGCATGGTATACGGCCATGGCCCAGATGAAGTCTTTTGTTTCGGCCCGTGATGCCCAAAATCCGGCCGCCATGTATATGCGTCAACTGGTTGCCGCCCACAATGCCCGATGGGGGCAATTAATGATGACCAGCCCGCACCGCGACGATGTAATCGATGTATCGCCCCAGTTGCGCCAAGAATGGTCCCAGCGCGTGGCCAAAAAATCGACGGCGGCATTGGCAATATTGAACCAGATTTTGGCGGCGTATAAACAGGCCGCGCCCGCCCCAGATCATAAAAACGCCATGCCCCAGGCCCAGGCATTACTGTTGGCCCAGCTGTACCAGCGCCGAAATTCTGGTGCGACGATGTGATACAGTGACCGCGAACGCCCCGACGGGGCGTTTGTTTTTCATCGGGTTGAAATTGTCACTAAATACTTTTATCTGTATCCTTTTTGTGATATAATGTTTGCAAAGGAAAATGGAAAGGCTATGAAACAAGTCAGCTTTTTTGCTGTATTGGCGGGGGCTATGTTGATTGCGCACGGGCCCGTTATGGCGGCATATCCGGTGTATACTGGGTACCAGGGTACTAATGCCGCGGGCCAAGTTGTATATCTGCCGTCGAATGCGGGCGCGGTGAATACGGGTGTGGTGAATACTGGATCGGTTGTCACGACAAACGCCGTCAACGCGGCCAGTCCGACGCGCGTAACCGGTGCGTTGCCACGGGTTGGATCAAATGCAACAAATGCAGGGCGCCAGTATTACGAGCCGGCTGACTTTGACCGTCTGGCCGACAGTGGATTGTATGTTGGGTTGTCTGTGGGTTATTCAGCCAGTGTCAGTGGCGCGATGATTGCAGACTATATGGATGAACAGAACGCGTGGTTTGTGCCCGGCGCTTTTCAAGAGGCTGAATTTGCAACCGACACCGTTATCCCATTACAGTTATCTGTTGGTGCATCGATAAATAATGACATTCGTGTGGATTTTTCTTATTTACGTTATTCCGGAATTGCATATCCTTCTATGACCCAGTCGGCCAATGGTATCGGCGGGTATGTTGAAACCGCGGTCGAAGGTGGGGCCATTACATCAAATGCAACGATGCTGAATTTATACTATAACATTGACGCGTACACAGGATATCTGGCGGGCGGAATGTTGCGGCCGTATGTTGGTGTTGGACTGGGGATTTCGTTGAATACGATTGCAGACTATGTTGTGTACGACGGAACGTTTTATTCAGAAATGGAACCCAGCGTTGCGGGGCCGGGCGATTTGACGGGTATTTCGGATGTGTATGCGTATCATAACGGTGGCACCACAGAGCAGCTGGCGTTCGCATTCGAAGGTGGTCTGACAACCGAACTAGATGGCGGGATGAAGCTGGACTTTTTTGTGCGCTATACCAATCTGGGCCAGGTGAAAACATCGGGCAGTATTATTGTATCCCAGACAGAATGGTTGGGCGACGGCGCAGGCAGCGAATATCCCGCACCATACGACAGCGTATTCCATTACACAAATTGGTACGAGAGTGGACGTCTAAGCACGATTGATTTAGGTGTCCGTTTGCGTCTGCAATTCTGATGACCATGTTTGGTTGCGTATTATGGATATAGACAACGGCAGCGGAGGGGGCGTTCCAGTACATGAAGACCAACAAGCATTCAATTTTGCACTATTCTTTGTTTGCGGCACTGATTGGTGTTGTTCCTGTGACGGCGTTTTCTGCGATGCGTGTCGGTAATCATACGCGCAGTTATGCGGATGCGTATAACCAGGTTAATGCCCAGGTTGCGGCCGCAACATCCGGGTCCAGTGCGTGGACCACCACGACAACCACCGCATCCCAAAGTGATACCACCACAGACCCCAGTGCGAATTTACCTGTGCGCGTGGCGGATGGTACCTTGGCGCAACAGATTGCAAATGGCGACAGTCGTGCGTCTGTGTCTATGGCCCAGCTGGACAATTGTGCGATGATTTACCCAAATGGCGAATTTGAATGGGCGCGTCCGACGTTGGGAACTGGAACTGGTGGCGCGGCCACATGCGTGGCGGTGGTTGAAATGCGCGGATACCAGATGGGACCAAATGGCGAAGACGTGGTATTGGCGCGTGCGAATTTAGCGGCAGGTGATTCTGTACAGTGCAACATATCCGCATTTCCATCTGTATCGTATACCCAGGCCGCGGGCGAGATTGAATTTCCTGCGGATAATCCGCCAACCCGTGAAGATGTTGAACGCCAGATGAATATCGAACAAAAGCAAAATGCTGGATTGCGTATCGCCGCGGGTGCGATATTGGGCGGGCTGGTCGGTAACATTGCGGGCGCCGGCACTGGCGACAGTCTGTTGGGCACAAACCAAGAAAAAATACAGGGTTCGGCCCTGGGGGCACTGGGCGGCGCGGCATTGATGGCAGGAAACGTATACGCGGGCAAGGTTGCCGGTGACACCATTTTATCGGCGGGTGTAAACGCGGCGGCGGGCAGCGCAATTGGTAATATGGCCGCCACGGGGGAATCTGTATTGCGCATTGACGACTGTGTTGTTGATGGCCGCGAAACGACGTGTTTGTTCGGGGCGGTTGCCACGGGCAAGACGTTGAATTTGACCACTGCCACGGGTGCCAGCGCATCGTCATCTGGGACGGGTGGTGAACCCGCGCCCCAGACCGCATTCTATAATTTCACAACCGAAGAAACATACGTATGCGATGCAGAATTGAAAAACTGTGAAAGACGGGAATTGATATCTGTTGTTCTGGACGGTTTGCCAAAGACCACGGTTAACTATGCGGATCGTGCCGAACTGGACACACTGATGAATGATCTGTCGCGCCAGTTTTACTTTGATTCAGAAACCAAGACCATGCATGCCGGCAATAACGGCAGTGGGGATGGTATATTCGCCCAGATTCGTTCTGCGTCCGAAATGGATCGGCAAGTTGCGGCCATGATACCAGATGTCCAGGATACTGCATTTGGAATCAAGTATTCTGATTGGGGTGAATGGCAACGTTCACATCGTGGGGTGCGGATTGTTGGGCGTAACACTGCAGCGCAATCGTTTGCGTTGGATGGCGAATATTCCATAGACGACTTTTACCCCATGGTTGTGGATGCCGCCGGGGGCAGTGTGATTGACTTTGGAAACAAGGCGCGTTTGAAAAACACATTGGTTGGTGCCGGTGCCGGTGGGGCGATGGGGGCATTGGCCGGGTACCAGGGCGCCCAGGATGATGTTGAAAATCGTCTGGTCACAGAAACGATGCGGTACCAGGATTCTTTATCTAATATATACTGTGCCACGGGGAATCGGTACCTGTCGCAATATAACGATATGGTCTATGTCCCGGCGATGGTGACGGATGAATAGTTAAAAAAGACAGGGCGACGCCCTGTTTTTTATGATATAATTACCCATGTTAATGCAAAGGATTGGAAAAATATGAAGGTTGCGATTATTGGTGTTGGAACGGTTGGGTCGGCTGTGGCGACGGCCATCAAGAATACGGGGTGCGTTCATGAAATTGTACTGTTTGATCGCGATGGATTGCGTGCCCGTGCGGCGGCCGAAGATTTGGGTCACGCGGCCAGTTTTGGTTTCGATGTGAAAATTACCGCGGTCAGTAATTATCGTGGTATCCGCGGCAGTGAAATTGTTATTATCGCGGCGGGCGCAAACCAGCGGCCTGGTCAAACGCGCACAGATTTGCTGAACCAAAATGCTGCGGTGATTAATGATGTTGTGCCGCGTGTAATGGCGAACGTTGATGCCAAGACTGTTAAGATAATTGTCCTGACCAATCCATTGGACGTGATGGTGATGTTGGCCCAGAAAATATCGCGTCTGCCGGCGGCGCGTGTAATTGGCACGGGTGCAATGCTGGATTCGGCGCGTCTGCGTACGATTTTGTCGCACCAGTTGGGTGTATCGACACATTCGATAAACGCGTATGTGCTGGGCGAACATGGTGACAGCAGTGTTGTTGATTGGACATCTGTGACGGTTGGGGCGTTGACGCTGGATGAATTTTGTCGCCAGACCCGGATATCGTTGCCAGAAACAACGCGCAATACGATAACGCATCGCGTACGAAATGCTGCATATGATATCATACGTGGCCGCGGTGCCACATGGGACGGCATTGGTGCGGCGGCGGTGGATTTGGTGCGCTGTATTGTGAATGATGAACGGCGCATCTTGACGGTCAGCGTGGTTGCCGGTACTGGCCCAGATGCGGTTGCGATGTCGTTGCCGCGTATTGTTGGGGCCGCAGGTGTATTGGCAACATTGCGCCCGCGTTTGTCGGGGCCGGAATCGGCCGCCTTGCGTCGCAGTGCGAAAATCATTCGCAAGAATTATGATTCATTGGCATAATGCGACAAAATTGTCTTGCGCGATTGATATCGGTGGCGTTATAATCAGAACAAATTCACACCCAGGGGGACAGGTTATGAAAAAGTTGTTAATCGCGCTAAGTGCCGAATTTCTGGGATTTTTTTACCCCCACCCCCATGCCTGGCGGCGACCAGTCCCACTGATCGCCAGATACAAACACTGGTGAAGTCGCCATTTTCGATATGGTTACGGCAACCAAGAAGATATCTTGGATGGCAATATGTCCAGGATTTCCAGCGATTTAATGGATTTAATACATACCAGAAACCCAGAAGGCTTTGGCGATATGTTTGGTATCGATGGTTCTACG
>CALXPA010000044.1 GCA_944390185.1 uncultured Alphaproteobacteria bacterium
ATCCAGGTGAATAGGTGTCCTGTGCGCCAGCACAGACAATATTATTTGTGTCGCTGCGCGACGACTCCTTATGACCTGGGCCCCGCGATCAAGTCGCGGGGTGACAAAAGGGACGGGCCCGAACCGCGGGGTGACAAGGATTTGTATTACTTTTCTTTTTCTTGAAAGAAATGAACAATCACTGTAACGCGTGCAATTCGTCGTACAGATCGCGCCACCCAGGATTATATTTTTCTATCAGGTCTTTCTTCCAATTTCGTTTCCATTCTTTCAGTCTTTTTTCGTGTTGGATGGCCTGGTGCACATCTGTAAACCGTTCGAAATAGACCAGTTTGCATATGCCATAGCGACTGGTAAAACCTGGGGTCAAATGGTGTTTGTGTTCGTATATTCGTTGCGGTAAATTGCTGGTAAAGCCGACATACAGCGTTCCATTGCGTCCACTGGCCAAGATATAAACATAGTAAAATTTTTGTGCGCCATACATAAAGAATATGAATTTGCTGTCGCAAATAAGTTTATACGACCTGGGTCCCGGTGTCAACCAGCACCCCACCAAAACATTCGTTTTTGCGGGGGGCGCGCCCCAGTGTTCCCCTTGCTTGTCATCCCATGGCTTGACCACAGTGCTCGGCGTTCTTCTTACTTGTCATCCCGGGGCTTGACCCCGGGATCCAGGTAAATTGGTGCCCTGTGCGCCAGCACAGACAAAATTATTTGTGTCGCTGCGCGACGACTCCTTATGACCTGGGCCCCGCGATCAAGTCGCGGGGTGACAAGGGATGGGGCCGGGCACCGGGGAAAACATAAAAACGGAATGTGCGACGAGGCATCTATATCCGCATCCGTTAGTAAATTTATCTTTTCATCATCAGATTTTTATGATAAAATTAAGCCTAAGAGAGAATATGAAGCATACATCCGTATTTTTATTATTTGCGTTATTCGCAACGGGTGCCACGGCGGCGACGCCGGTCGCGACCACGCTGGGCGATAATTTGACGGCGTATAATCCGACGTCTGGCGCAATCAGCAATGCAATATGGAATAACTATGCCAATCCGCGCCAGGGCAGTATGTCTAACCCCGCCCCGACGGCAGATTTTGGCAACTGTAACGCGGTGATTCTGCGCTGTGCCCAGCCAAAGTGTGCAAATGGCGGCTGTGCGTCAATGGACGTCGCGCGCGCGATTGTATCGGGGTGCGTCGAATCGAATGCCACATGCAAAGAATACGGTGATGATTTAGTTAATTATATTTCGGCCCAGTTGGTCGCCAGTTCTACGGCGGCGGCAAACGCGGCCCAGGCGGATGCCCAGATTGCTGCGGCAAATGCTGCCGCCCAGCAGAGCAGTCAACAAATGGCCGCCATGCAACAGCAGATGCAACAGATGCAACAGCAAATGGCCCAGCAGAGTGCAGATGCCGCCGCACAAATCCAGGCGGCGTTAACCCAGGTCCAGGCCCAAGCCCAGGCCAACACAACCGCGTCTGCGCCGGCGGCGACGACGGGCACGGCAACAACGGCCACCACGACATCATCTGGAACAGGTGCGGTGGACCTAACGGCCGCGCAACAGGTGGCGGCATCGTCGGGTGTGGATGCAAATCTGTTGGCGCGCCAGCAGATTGCCGGCCAAATCTTGACCCAGATTGAAAATGCAGAAACCCAGTTGCGCGCGACCAAGGCGGCCATGGACACGGCGTTTGACTATGCCGGATGTGATTCCACCGGCAGCAACTGTACAGGGCCCAAGCGGGTAGAGGTTTTTAAAGACAAGGCGATGGAGTTCTTTGATCCATATCGTAATGTGTTGTCGGAATTATATGATGCGCTGATTTTGGCCCAATCGGTCGGCGTTGATATCACAGATATTTATATGATGCTGAATGGCACGTGCAGTGTCTGGGGCCAGTATTTATGCGGCGATGGCCAGGTTATGCATTATACAACCAAGAACTGTGTCAATGGGCGATCTAGGCCGGTTTTATCGGGCGGCGGCGTCGTATTTGGAAACCAGCCGTGTACCCCGGGACACGTTGTCCCGATGTCTGACGGCGGGTGCCAGCCCATCAGAACATTGACCAGTGAAGATGAAGTCCAGGCAAACTGGCTGTACCCGGCCAGCGGCACTGACGGCGCCCAGGTGCGTGTCGGATGTATGTCAGAGGCACTAGAGAATTCCAGTCTGTTCCGTAATATGAATCGCCAGGCGGATATTGATATAGATGTCTTGCAACGCATCATCGAACAAGATGCGCCATCTTTCTATGGCACCAGCCGACTGGGTGGTAATACAACCCCAGAAAAAGACGGACTGAAATATTGTGCTGTTGGCAGCAAGTCTTATGAAGAATTGCAACGCGTCGCGATGTTGCGTGATTTACCCGACCAGGTGTGTGTGTCGGATGCGGACCTGGACAGTATTTTCAGAAACGACGGTCAGATAATTCCTGCGGAATCCAGCGACGATATGTCTGTTGATATGATTTGCAGCGGACTGCGCGGCGCAGAGTATGATAAATGCCGCTGTGAACATGGTAATGACCGTCGGGCCAGCTGGGACGCAGAAAAAGGCTGTGTATGTCCGGATGGAACGTATAATACATGGGACTGGGATCGGGCCGATTGTGTCAATGAAAAGCAGCAGAGCAGGGCGGACGTCGCCGCCACAGAAGCGCGCGAGAAATGGGAACAAGAATACCAGGATGCGTGCGAAAATGCCGGCGGCACATGGGGCACCAGCACGTGTAATTGCAGTGCACTTGACGATGAAGATGAATATAAAAAATGTTCAGCGGTTAATGATGAGTACAGAGACTAGATCTTTACTGGGGCGAATAATGCTGGTGTGTGTGCTGGGGCTGGCGACGGTGCCGGCGTATTCGGCAGACACGGGGTGTGATGATTCTGGCAATGATCGGATTAATCCGATGCTGGCACTGTGCAGTACGCATGCGTATAACGCCAGGCAAACCAAAAACCAAACCAGCAGCGCAGAAAAACAACTGATGCGCGACATTGTTGCACTGAAAACAACCGTGATGATGCAGCAGATGTATAAACAGTACGAATTTTTGGATGCAACCCTCAGCCGTATGAAAACACAACTGCAGCGCGAAGTTTTAACCACAAATCTGCAGGCGGCTGGTGCGTCGTCTGGGGCTGCATCAGGCACAGGGGCGCTGGTCAGCGGGAACAATGGTGTTTCTGGGGCAGAAAATTGCCGTACGGCGGGGTCTACGTCCGATGTGATGAGTTGCCTGTCCAGAAACCTGGACAGAATTATCACGGCAATAAATAACGCAGATATTGGTGCGGCCCGGCGCCAGATTGAAACAGACTTGCAGACGTTGCGTCTGTATGACCAACTGGCCAAGGATGCCGCTGATCCAATGAATGATGCTAAAAACGACAAATCTATGTCCCAGACACTGGCGACCGCGTACAGCCAATGTAACAGTGCGCAAAACGATGTGCGCCAGATGCTGGAATGCACCGACTATATACGTGTGTGCATTACGCGTAATATAGAACATTGGCAAAAACAAAGCAGCGGCGGATCTAACATGATGATGATGATGCGCTGATGCGGCCTGTGTTTACCCCACAACCCATTCTTTGTCATCCCGGGGCCCCTATGTCGTCATCCCGGCGCAGGCCGGGATCCACTGCACCGCAGGCATTTCCTTTGTCACCCCATGCTTGAGTGTGTTTTTGTCACCCCGCGACCCGGGCTTTCCCTTTTATGTCACCCCGCGGCCCGGGCCCCGCGAAAACGTCAGTTTTCGTGGGTGGATGCAGACCGCGGGGCCCAGGTTATAGGAGCCGTCGCGCAGCGACACAAATAATATTGTCTGTGCTGCCGCACAGGAGACCTATTCACCTGGATCCCGTGGTCAACCAGCACCCCACAAAAACATTCGTTTTTGCGGGGACCCCGCGCCCCGGGATGACAAGTAAGGAGACCACCCGTTCCGCCGGATGACAATAAAGAAAAACGCCCCGGTGGGGCGTTGTTATGGGCATACGGATAATTGCTGCAGCACATTTTGTACATCGTTATTCACCGATACGGTGATTTCACGCTGCAGACCGTCGGTGTATGTGTAATAGAACTTGTAATCGGCAAATTCAGGGAATTCGCTGTACGCCTGTTGGAACGGGGCCAGCATTGCATAGAACCACTGGCGTCCACGGCACAGGCATCCATTGCGCACGTCTGCGGCAACCATCGCCGTCGCCGTATTCGGATAATTCGTATCCAGGTCTTGGTCCGTCATCATCAGACAGCGCGCCCCCAAACCGTAAAAGTTCGCATCGTCGGCCAAGAACTTGTACACCAGGCCATCTGACGCGCCGGCCTGTTTCAGTGCGTATGCCATACCATCGGTACAGCACGCATTGGCCGATGACATCAGCATCTTGTACCGTTCCAGCAGCGGTGCCGCCAGCGGATGATTCGCACTGATATTTTCGTCACAGCGTGCCGCCGCGATAAATTCTGACATTACATCTGGGCGAATCTTTGGGCTGCGTGGTGATACGGTTTCGCGTACGATTGGTTTGCGTCGCCATATTTCACATTCTGTTTCTGATTCAAATGGGCATCCGTCTGGGCGGCCGAACGCGACCGTGACCAGTCCGGTTAAATCCTGGGCCACATATTCCGGACGGGGGGCCGGCATTGTTGTGTGCTGGACCGGGGCGGTATCGACGACCGTCGTATTCTGTTGTGTTGTGATTGTTTCCACGCCTGTATCCGCATCCCCCAGCCACAGATTCCCGCGCGGGCGTTGTGGTGCCAACAGTTCTTCGACCCGGGCGCGTGTCGCCGCCGCCGTTGCCATATTCTGTTCATACAAATCAACCACATTAATATCGTATGGGTTCACAGAATTCTGGGATACAACCGTCGCAACCGGTGCGTTTGGTGCATCAGGGGTGCGAATATATAATTCTGGCATCGGTTCCAAGAACCAGTCAGTGTAATCTTTGTACTTGTAACTGGATACAGAATCGTCCCAAATTGGTACGCCATCGCGCCAGTCTACTGTTTTATCATACCCGCGTGGCTGATAATTTTCACGTGTTCCGTCCCACACAGGCGCGCGTGAATCCGCGGGCACCGGTTTAATAGACAGCAACTTGGCCGAACGCAGTGGTTCAGATGGCATCGCATAGAAATAGTCCGGCTGGGGCGCGTACTGTACCGGAACCGTGGCCGGCATTGGCGCCGCCGCCGGGGTTGGCCGTGGCATTGTATCCAGATAGCAACCCGCACCAGTACAGTCAGATGCCGTAACCGGCGCAATCCCGCATAAGCACAGCAGGGATGAAAAAATAAAAGTTCTGCTTTTCATATCTTGAATAATATCACAAAAAAAGCCCTTTTTGAATAGATTTTTATACAGTTTTTTATTGTGATTCTTTTCCCCAGCATGTATACTGGCACCGTACAGGAGAAACAGAATGAAAAAATTTACATTAATCGCAATATTGTCTGTGCTGGCGATTCCGGCGTATGCCACGGATACAGTGACAGATGATGTTACACCGGCCACAGATGATGTGGTTGCCACTGCACCAGATGCGACGCCTGATGATATGGCGGATGTTGCCCCAGATGTTACGAACCCAGATATTAAATTTCCACATGGGCTGCAGATTGGTGTCGGCGTATCGGCGACCAGTGGTCTGAACGGTTTTGTCGGATATGCGAATAAAAACTTTGATTCCTTTTGGTGGAAGCGGTTCGGTGTTCGATTTGATTTTGCGACAACAGCACCGCTGAAGTCTGTTATAAATTCTGGTATTGATTCGATAATGGGCGACGGCATTGAACTGGGTGATGGACTGTCCGTTACAGACGGCAGTATCCAGGCCAATCATTTTGCGGCACTGGTTGATTTTTATCCGTTTGGGAACACGTGGTTCCTGGGCGGACTGCGCATCAGTGGCGGGTACTATTTTGGTAACTTGGAATTATCGGCCCGTCTGGCGGGTACAATTGATGGCGCCCCAGAAGATGCACTGTCGTTCGAATTGGATGGTCAAGAATATAAATACAGCGGTAATCAGATGAACGCCATGGCGCGGGCAGACTGGGATTATCGCGGACCGTACCTGGGCGCTGGGTTTGATTTGGGGCTGTTCGCGGGGTTCAAGATTTACTTTGATGCCGGCGTGGTGTTCACGAATCGCGCGGCCCAGTTGGGCTTGGATGTGCCACCAGATAATCTGATGGTGCGTGGCGATGACGGACAATGGGCACCTGTCCAGGGCGGATTGGTCGATGCGTTTGAACAAGCAAAGCGCAATGCGCTGGCCGATGCCCAAGAAGAATTGGATAAATTGACGTTTTATCCGATGGTAAAGCTGGGCTTTATGTATCGCTTTTGATTGACCGCCCCTCGGGGCGGTTTTTTGTTGGGGCTTGACGTTTTGGTACTTTGCACTATATATACACGTGAACCCGCCGCGTTGATAATCAACCTACGGTGCGCATATGCGTTTTTGTTCAGAAAATGCGAATCGGATTACTGGGCTGGTATGAAACGCGAAAACGAATCAGAAAATCCGGCTTTACGAATCGCAATCGGGGGTGCACGGATACGATGTTCAAAAAATCTTTAAATTTTTTTGAATGTCAAAAGTGCCGGAAATCTGGCGGTTTTTCCTATTGACAGATGTGGACCCTGAATTTTTTTGAAAATAATTCTGACAAAACGCTTGACTTTTTAGAAAAATGTGCGCATACTATGCGGGCTTTCAAGTTGGGAACGAATCAAAAAACTCTCAACCCCTGAAATTCTGCGGTTAACGGAACAACTGATGAAATGGGGTTTCTGTTAAACACGCAAACATTGTGAATAAAAGCAGCTCATCAAAAGATTTTTGATGCAAATCAAGAATCTGTTCAAGAAGAGATATGCAGACAGTTGAATTTGGAAAAATCCAAACTTTGACTAAGTCAATGTGCATATCCTAAGACAGGTAGTAGGTTTACATATTAAACCTCGTTAAAACTTGTCTTGCGAAATAATGTAAAGACGAACTGATTATTATGTCAGGTTTGTTTTATGCACAGGGCTTACTTAACAAGTTTCTTTAAAACTTGAGAGTTTGATCCTGGCTCAGAACGAACGCTGGCGGCAGGTCTTAGGCATGCAAGTCGAACGGGTGA
>CALXPA010000045.1 GCA_944390185.1 uncultured Alphaproteobacteria bacterium
GAACTGTTCCGCTCCGGCTTGCCACCCGAAGCGTCACAGACGCGAAGGGTGGTTGGGGCGCACGGATTCGAACCATGATAAAGAGAACCAAAATCTCTTGTCCTACCATTAGACGACACCCCAAAGGCAACGCCTATTATATATTTTTTTTGTGCATTTGCAATAACATTTTATGATGCGCCGTGATGCCAGATTAAAAATATAAAAAAATATTAATTTTCCCCTTGCATTTTGTTTGTTAAAACTTATAATCATTCAGGTTTTTAATAATTAAAGCGTGACAAGCACGATTAACCAAAGGGGGGCCAATATGGCGCGCAAGGAGTTTGTAAAACTGTTCGAATCCAATATTTTATTGTTCGACAAATTGTCTGATAAACTAAAGCGGTCACCTGATATCTTTTCGGGATTCCCGCGTCAACAGTTGAGCATTCTGGTGCGATTGCATATTGGTGGGCCGGCATTGTTAAAAGATATTGCGCGTCGGGAAATGGTAACTGCGCCGAATTTATGTGCGGCATTTCGCAAGCTGGAACGTGATGGATTGGTGCTGCGTCGTATCGATGAAAGCGATCGCCGCAACACGTGGTATTCAGTAACGTCGGCGGGTGAAAAAATCGCAACCCAGGCGATGGAGGCCATGCGCAACGCAATTGATAAATTGTTTTCTGGTATTTCACGTGAAGACGAAAATGCACTGACCGGGGCAATGAAGACGATTAACAATATTTTAACACGGATGGAGATTACAAATGCGTAAGTTGAAAATTGCTGCGATTGTATTGTGCGCGGCGGTGGCGGTATCTGACGCGTATGCCATGGATTTATCGTTGGATACAGCGGTCGATATGATTCTGGACCAGTCCCAAGATCTGAAAAAGGCAACGGCAAACGTCAACCAGGCCGAAGCGCAATTGGATGCGGTCAATGCAAACCGTTGGTTCAAGATTGATGGTACGGCGACATACATGAATTTAGTAGATATGAAAAATCCGCTGAAATCGTACCAGGTTTCTTTGCCGCCTGAATTGGGTGGTGCGTTGTCATATTATTTGGATAAACAGGTTAATCTGCCTGATAAAATTGATATTCCCGACAGCATGTTTATGGCGGGCGTTTCGGTAACCCAGCCGATTTACACATTTGGAAAAATTGGCAACGCGGTCCAGGCTGTAAAGTCTGCGATTAAGATGGCAGAATCATCCCAAGAATTAACCCGGCGCGAAATTAAATACAGTGCGGTTGACCTGTACTGGACGGCCAAGATGACGGACGAGATTGTTGAAATATCGCGTTCTGATTTGGCGGCGGCGCGTGACGCGCGTCGTAATCTGACATCGGCGGGTCGTGCCAATCGCAGCAATCTGGTAAAAATAGAATCTGATATTGCGACCAAGGAAATCAATCTGTCGAACGCGGAATTTAATCGTGACACGGCGCACAGAATGTTAAAAATTCTGGCGGGGATAGATGTTGATACAGAACTGAATTTGACAGATGAATTCCCGGCAACGTTTCCTGATTTGAACGTGGGTGAATTACAGGACACGCCCCAGTGGGATATTTTGAATGAACAGATTCAGATGTATGAACGTAACGCCCGGGCCCAGCGTGCGAATGCTTTGCCAACATTGGCGGCGACGGCGTCGTACAACTATATTGCATATGGGCCAAATGTTCCGAATATGTTCGGTGATGATAATATGCAGTCGGCGTATTGGGGCCTGGCGTTACAGGTGCCGATTTTCAGTGGCGGTGCAAATATGGCGAATTCTACGATAGAGGCTATGAAGGCCGAAGGCGCACGTCAAGACCTGGACAAGGCGAAAAAGCTGACCACCGAAGAATATAATCGCGCGATTGATCAATATAATCATTTGCGTGGCAATCTGGCGACATTGGAAAACGCGCGTGATTTGGCGGCCAAGGCGTACGAGTTTTCCAGTGGTCGTTTTGCATCTGGGCAAACGTCTGCCGTTGAATTGGCCGAGGTTTCAGCCGGTCTATACCAACTGGATATGGCGCTGTTACAGGCCAAGTACAACATTTTAATGTCTGCGGAAAACGTAAAAAAATTGGGTGAATAACAATGGAAAAAGTAAAGTTGCAATTAAAATCACAAAAACTGAAAAGTGTATTGTATGGTGCATGTGGCGTGGCGCTGTGTGCATGGGTTGTGTTTCGCTTTGCGGCCATTGGTGCCGAAAATGCGCGTGCGGTGTTTAACCCTGCGCGTCATGCGGCAGGTGTCGGTGCGCCTGTGTATGCGATGCAGGTAACGCGTTCCCATGGCGTGTTGCGCGAACCGATTGAAATCAAGAATAACCGCGCGTTGGTGTCATCGGTACGTGTTGGTAAATTGCAACCAGGTCAGCGCGTTGGTGACGGTGAAATTGTATCTGTGGCCCAGAATGTAGATTTAAATACAGGCATGCATATCGTGCGTACACGTGGTGCGACGGATGGATTGCAATATGCGGAATTTGAATCAGATGGATACTTTGTGCCATTATATGCCATCAGCAATAATCGTGTAATGCTGGATGTGGGTGGCGTTGCGACGCCGCGTGATGTGACTGTGCTGCGCCAAGATGCGCATACTGCGATGTTGGACGGACTGCGCGATGGTGACACGGTGATTCTGTCGCATGTCAATGCCGGCGACAAGGTCCAAGTTGTAAAGTAATCCGCATTTAATTCAGGGGGAAAATCATGTTAAAATTCTTTGTTCGCAGACCCGTTACAACGGTTATGTTTGTGTTGTTTTGGGTGGTTTTAGGATTTGTTTCTTTTCCAAAAATGAATATAGAGCGCACACCGTCTATCGATATGCCGATGGTGACCGCCACGTTTATATATCCTGGTGCGGCACCCGCCGAAATAGAATCCCAGGTTATCAAGCGCGCCGAAGACGCGATATCCGAAGTATCTGAACTGAAAAAAATCACATCCCAGGCATTTGAAAACGGCGGGTTTGTGATGGCGGAATTTAATATCGGTGTCGATGTTAATGACAAGGCCAGCGAAGTAAAAACCAAACTGGACGCGTTGGTGTCAGAATTTCCGTCTGATATGGAACAGCCTGTGGTCGAAAAACTGAACCCGTTGGAACAGCCTGTGGTTGATATTATGATAACGGGCGATAACCTGCGCGATTTACAAGAATATGCCGACGATGATTTGTCTAATAAGATTACTGGTATTGCCGGCGTCGCCAGTGTTGATATTTTTGGCGGTGAAACACGTGCAGTGCGTATCGCGATGAATCCAGAATTATTGGCGGCGCGTGGTGCCACGGTTATGGATGTTGTATCTGCGCTGGGGGCGCGAAACCTGAATGTGCCCGGTGGCAAGATTGAATTTGGAACAAATTCTTCGAATGTTCGATTCATCGGTGAATTTTCCAGCGTAGATGAAATTGCGAACTTGCAATTGACCACCGTCGAAGGCCAGCGATTCAAATTGTCTGATATTGCAACGGTCACAGATGCGGCGCGCGATATGGAAAACGGGGCACGGTACAATGGCCGTGATGTTATTATCGCGTCTGTGGTAAAATCATCAGATGGTAATGCAATTAATGTGTCGCGTGCGTTGCATGAACAAATGCCGCAATTGCGTGCGGATTTACAGTCGCGTTTCCCAGACGCCCAGATGGAAATAATATCGGATACATCGACCGCAATCGCCGATGAAACATACGGCACAATCCAAGGAATTATTTTGGGGGTTATATTTACTGTATTGGTATTGTTGATATTTACGCGTAATTGGCGTTCAACGATTATCGCAGGTGTTGTGATACCTGCATCATTAATTGCTGGGTTCTTTTTTATGGATGCCAGTAACTTTACAATAAACGCGTTGACGTTATTGGCGTATTCGTCGGCGTTGGGTACGTTGGTGTCAAATGCGATTATTTTAATCGAGGCCGCATTACAAGAAATGAAGTCTGGTAAAGATCCCGACACGGCGGCAATTGACGGTACGAAAAAGGTTGCTGTATCCGTTTTAGCGGGTGTCGGTACGAACGTCGTGGTGTTCTTGCCGTTGGCGTTTATGGGCGGCATCGCGGGCCAGTTCATGAACCAGTTCGGATTAACCGTTGTGTATTTAACATTGCTGTCGTTGCTGTTCTCGTTCACGTTAACACCGATGATGATTGCAAAGTTCCTGCGTCTGGGCAAGGGAAAGCAACGCGCATCCGCGCGCCGTAATGCCAAGACTGTACGTGCCGATGTGGTTGATGACGCCGCCACATCGTCATCTGGCCAGAAAAAATCGCGTCTGCGCAGTTGGTATGATTATCAACATACGCATCCATGGCGTGTTGTTGTGATGGCAGTGGCGGTTCTGTTGGGATCGGCAATGTTAATGCAGTTTGTTGGTAATGAATTTGCACCGTCCACAGATACAAACGAAATAAATATCACGGCACGTGCACCAATGGGGGCGACGTATGAAATGTCATCAAATATCGCCCAACAGATAGAAAATAAACTGGCGGCGTTTGATGAAATTGATGCAGTGTCGGTCAAGATTGGTGATCGTGGATTGCAGAACATTGCTGTTAAATTAACACTGGTGGATATAGAACAACGCAGCAAATCTGACCAAGAAATTGCGCGCGAAATTATGCCAGTGCTGTCAGAAATTCCGGATGTGGAAATCCAGATAAATGCAGGAATGGCGATATCTGCGGGATCATCGAATGCAGATATTGTTATGAATGTATTTGGGCCTGATGATGAAATGCGCACGGCATATGCAAACCAGATTGTGGATTTGGTAAACCAAATACCCGAAGTGCAATCGGCCGTCTTGGCCCAGCAACAGCCTGCGATGGAAACCCAGTTTATCCCGGACGAAGACAAGATGAATTCATGGGGTATCAATAACTCGTATGCGGGACTGACATTGCGCACGGCACTGTATGGGAATGATGATTACAAGTACAAAGAAAATGGTGAAGAATACCCGATAATCTTGGAATTCGCCGAAGAATTTAAAAGCATGGGTATGTTCGACAGTGTCTTTGTTAATTCCCAGCGTGGAATGGTGCCACTGTCGGAACTGGGGACGATACAGTTGGTGCCGGCAACCCCAGATATTATGCGTATCGATAAAAATCGTATCACAGAAATCGATGTGAACATCGGCAAATCAACAATGGGGCCGGTGCAAAAGAAAATCCAGGCATCTATTGCAAAAATTGATTTTGCACCAGGATACGGGGTCGATTTTGGTGGAATGTCAGAAATCCAGGGTGAAACAACAACGGAAATCGGTAACGCATTTATGCTGGCGATTATACTGACATACATGTTGCTGGCGGCGATTATGAATTCGTTGGCGCATCCGTTTACGATTGCTACGTCAATTGTTACCAGCTTTGCGGGTGTATTTGCATTGATGTTCTTGTCTGGGGCGTCGATGAACGTTGGTGCGATGTTGGCGTTTGTTATGTTGGTTGGATTGGTGGTGAACAATAATATTCTGGTACTGGAACCAACAATCGGACGCATTGCAAATGGCGAAAAACCGTACGATGCACTGTGGACCGAATTAAAAGACAAACAAGGCATGATTCTGATGACATCAATCGCGGTCATGACAGGTATGGTCCCACAGTTATGGAGTGCCGACGGCATGAAAGTCGCAATGGCGGCGGTTATGATTGGCGGAATGCTGGCCAGTATGATATTCACGTTTGTATTAACGCCGGCGCTGTTCTTTTTGGTGGAACGCGGTCGCGAACGGTTGCGCCGTCGTCGGAAATAAAAATGGGGCAGACGCCCCATTTTTATTGCAAACACAAAAGAAAGCCTGCTATAATCCCACAGACTTATCAAAAGGTTTATATATGCTAAAAAAAGAAGACGTTGTTGTATTTGATTTTGATGGCACACTGTCCGAATTTGATTCGAATGTAGAATTTGGCAAATATTGCTTCCGTCACAGTGTGCGTCCGTGGCTGTTTTTACCACTGATGGGTGTTGCATATATTGCGCGCATGTTTAACCCTGGGGGCATTTGGTGGCGCCAAAACATGCGTCGATTTATTACCCCCGATATGGTACAGCGATTTGCGCCCGACTTTATTCGTGCGCATATTCGTAATCGCTTTGGTTGGGCGGCGGACCAGGTTGCCAAAGAACGTGCCGCGTGCCACAGTGTTATCTTGGTATCGGCCAGTCCGGATTACTTGGTCCCGCATCTGGTGCGTGGCATGAAGTTTGATGCAGTATTGTGTTCGCGCATGGATGCACAGAAACCGTGGCGATATGAATTTTTATGTTGGGGCCCGAACAAGGTTGTCGCCATGGACGAATGGGCGAAAAAGAATAAAATAATTCCGCATGTTGTTCGTTCTTATTCGGACAGTCTGTCGGATATGCCGTTAATGGAAATTGCGGATGAACAGGTATGGATAGACAGGAAAACAGGACTAAGAAAATCTGCCTAGTGCATTATGCCACGTAATGTGGCATAATTTTTTTATGGTTATTACAGACGTTCTATATGATTTAACGGTTGGCGTGGCAGGCGCGGTAATTGGTGCGCTGATAATGCTGGTTCTGACGCGGAAAAAGAATCGTCACCTGTCGGACGAGATTATTTTAAACCGTCGCGACATAGAAACATTACGATTGGAAAACAACCGCCTGATTGAAACAATCAAAGACCGCGAAAATCAAATCCTGCAACTGCAAGAAAAAATATTAAACAAGAAAAAATAACCCGTCCCCCGTGGCACGGGGCCATTCTCTAGGTCGTCCCGCGACGCGGGGCGTCTTATATCGTCATCCCGGCGCAGGCCGGGATCCATTGCACCGCAGGTTTTACGTCCGGTATTTGTCTTTTCTGTCATCCCGTCGCACGGGGGGCGGCGTTCTCCTTACTTGTCATCCCGTGGCGCGTGGCCCCCGCAAAAACGAATGTTTTTGTGGGGTGCTGGTTGACCACAGTGCTCAGTGTTCTTCTTACTTGTCATCCCG
>CALXPA010000046.1 GCA_944390185.1 uncultured Alphaproteobacteria bacterium
GTCGATATGATTGCCGAAAACGCAATCAACGGAAAACAGGCCAAGGAAATATTTATCAAAATGCTGGACGGTGAAACAGGCACCCCACGCGAAATTGCAAAAAAATTCGGTATGCAGCAAATTACGGATACCGCCGCAATCGAATCGGTTGTGGACGATGTAATCGCCAAAAACGCACCCCAGGTTGAACAATATAAATCTGGCAAAACAGGATTGCTTGGATTCTTTGTTGGTGCGGTTATGAAGTCAACTGGTGGCCAGGCAAATCCGGCCGTGGTGAATGAAATACTGCGTAAAAAATTATCATAAATTTAGGAAAACAGGAGCATAAAATGAAAGTAATACAAATGTTAGAATACAGCCCAATCACAGGTGCAAAATATGGTACCGTTGAAATTCCTGATGCATTAACGACATCGCAATATAATGCCATGTGCACCCGCATCCAGCATGCACAAAACACACGTATAAAGCGTATGCGCGACACTAACATAAAGCATAAATAAAAATGAAACGCTTTTTCATTCACACATTCGGCTGTCAGATGAATGTATACGACGGCCAGCGTATTGCCGCCATGTTGCGCGAACGCGGTTATGCACAAACAGATACATACACAGACGCCGACATAATCATACTGAATACCTGTGCCGTCCGCGCCAAGGCCACGGACAAGGTGTTCAGTGCCCTGGGACGCATACGCACAGAAAAAAAGCCGGGTGCGATTATGGGCATTATTGGATGTGTGGCACGCGAATCGGGGACCGATGCGTTTCGTCGCGTCCCAGAGTTAAATTTTGTCTTGGGCCCACAAAGTTACCATAAACTGCCGGAAATTTTAGAAAACCCAGACGTACGTTTGTTTAACATCGATCTGGGGGGACTGGAAAAATTTGATGAATTGCCGATGCCGAACACATCACCTGCCCTGGCATACATTCCAATCCAAGAAGGTTGCAATCATTGCTGTACTTACTGTATTGTGCCGTATACACGTGGCCGGGAAATATCACGTCCGTTTAATGATGTTATCCGTGATGTCACGCACGCTGCGAATACTGGCGCAACAGAAATCTGTTTTTTAGGGCAAAATGTAAACGGATATAAATATACCGATATTGATGGTACGACATACAGACTGTCGGATTTAATTCGCGCGGCCGCGAAACTGGATGCTGTCCAGCGCATTCGCTTTACATCCAGCTATCCAACAGAAATGACCGATGACCTGATAGACATGTTCCGTACCGAGGTAAAATTATTGCCTTTTTTAAACATGCCTATACAAAGCGGGTCCCAGAATGTATTGACAAGAATGAACCGTCCATACACCCTGGATCTATATATAGATATTGTTGACAAATTACGTTCGGCCCGCCCTGACATCCAGATATCCAGTGACTTTATTGTCGGCTTTCCGGGCGAAACTGATGCAGATTTTGAACAGACCTTGGAAATTGCGCGACACATCAGATATATCAATTCTTTTTCATTTAAATATTCGCCGCGTCCACATACTGCGGCGGCGCTGATGCCGGACCAGATTCCAGAAAAAATAAAATCGCAACGCCTGTACATCTTGGACAAATTGCTGAACGATATTCAACGCGAATTTAACGACGCGTGCATTGGGCAAGACATGGTATGCATGTTGGACGGGCGCGACAAGACCGGTCATCATTGGGTATACAGAACCCCATATATGCAACCGTGTATTGTTGATACTGAAACTGCGCCCACATTGGCACAGATTCACGTCACCGATGCAAACAAGGCGTCATTACGTGGCAAAATAATTTAATAAAATTAAAATGCCACGTGTGCGCCAATACGAATGTTGTACGCCATTCCCATATCAGTATCATAAATCACACCGACGTCGACATGACCACCGGCACCGTCTGCATCAGAACGCGCCAGCATACGTACAGACAAATCCATCACACCCCGGGTATCAACACCACCGCGCAGACCATACTGATACCGAATATCACCGCCCACAGAATCAAAAATAATATCGCTGCCACCACCGACGAACGAATCGGTATCGTCTATTCCGGCCACGGTGACATAATCTATGCCACCCCGCACAAATGGTGCCAGTGTCCAGTTTCCAAATGCGACCCGCACACCAAAATCACCCACACCATACCCAGACAGTCCAGATGGATTTTCTGTAATTTCCCCATCTGCCAGCACACTGCCTGTATCAAACCGCGCCGCAGTCAGACCGACCATCGCACGCGCAAACAGCAATTCGCCACTATACCCGATATGCACATTTCCGCCGTACAGCGCCCCATCATACACATCTACATCACCCGCATAATCCATCATGGCGCCATATCCCGTTACGGTCATTTGAATATGTTCTGATAAATCAAATCCACCACCCAGACTGATACCCATTACATGAAAGTCATCAGAAAACATATACATCGGACTGGCATAAATCCCGTCATCCATTCTGCCCATATCCTGGGCAACCCATGTATTAAACATACGCACAGGCCGCATCAGCAAAACTGGATTCATGCGCGCCGATTCGGCAATCAGATTATTCAGTTCGTCCATATTTGTTGCGTTATCCAACGCCACCACCAGTGGATCATCTGGATTTTCACCGCGTAATTTATTTATAAATTCACCCTGGGCATTACGTAATATTTTGACATAGTCTGTTTCGCGCGACAGTACAGCATATACATTACCGCCACGCACATCCGAACGCAGCGCATACATCGGATTCATATCGTCGGCACGAAACAAAATAATTCCGTCCCCATGCACCCCAGATAACACCGGCCGCCCCAACAAATCGTCCACAGACGTCGCATAAATTGTAACAATCCCATCCAGTTCGACGTCTGGCCCATCTGTTGCGATACCCCGCGCTGGGCCAGTCAAGCTATCGGCCACCAACGATGAATTTGTAATTTGCACTGTACCAGCATTGGCAATCACATTCCGAACATCCGACAATGACAAGATGTTATCTGAACCACTGTTAATCAGTACATTAAATCCATCCGCGCCATTTAATGGGTGCAAATCTGCACTGGATTGAACAACCTGGGTAACAACAGCATCACGCCCTGTGGTAAACATGCCATCAATTGTTCCACGATTTCTGATCGTCAGATGCGCGCCGTCGTTTAACACAAAATCCCCATCAATAATTCCATTATTTTCCAGATTAACAACCCCAGATACCGTAATCTGATTCAGCACAGTAAAACGAACCGATTCGTTTATTATCAAATCCGAATCCAGTGCAAAGTTCGGTGACGTCCGATCCATAAAAATCGTATTTGCTGCATACGCCCCAGACGCACCCAACCAAACCAATGCTGTAAAAATACCACCCGCTATTTTCATCACATCCCCCAGCATAGCACAGCGGATTTTTTTCTTAAAGAAAAAACATAAAAAAATCCTGGGGGGGCTTCCTCCCAGGATTTTTGTTACATGCCGGACCCAGAATTACAGCATCATGCCCTTTTCCAATGTGCCCCATCCAGCCTTGTATCCGCCATCACGTTCCAGATATATCTTGGCGTTATTCAGCTGTTCTGCGGTCAATCCACGGATTATGAAAGATTCTTTCAGCTTGCCGCCATGCGCCTGTGAACTCAACTGTGGCAGATTTACAGACATCGGCTCTTTATCACAGCACATGCTGTTGTTATTACAGCTGCTGCACTGGTGTATGCGCACTGTGTACACTTTACCCGGCCGCAGATCTTTCAAATCAACTTCCATCTTTAAACCTGCATCTGTTTCATAGAATTTTATATATCCCATTCTGGATTCACCACCATGGCTGCTGTGGGTATACATTTTGGCATGAACATGGCTGACATCAGAATTTTCGTATGTCTGATAGAACACGACTGTTTCTGTTGGTTGCGGCTGTGGTTTTGGTTGCGGTTTTGCGTTTTTATTTCCACATCCAACACATCCAGACAGCAACACTGCCATCCCCAGCACAGATGATAAGATTAACATTTTTTTGACTACGTTTTTCATAAAGGTCTCCTTTTTTTCCTTATGGTTACGTTAAACATTGTACAATATTTTTTTGCATTTTTCGCCAGGTTTGAATCCCTAGGAATCCCCAGAAATCATGCACATAGCGCGATTTTACACCACAATAAAACGCGAATAAAAAATGGGGCAGCGCCCCATTTTTAACTGTGCAATTTCAAGAACGCCTTCAGCATTGTTCGCGGTGAATATTGATGCCGACTGATTGGCGTTAAATCTTTATCAACGCCCATCAGATAATACACTGCCCGCTGTGCTGCACGAACAGAATATTCCATGGTAAAAACGACATCATCTGGGACTTCGGCGAATTGGCTGACAAATGCAAAGTTTTCATATCCCTGGGGGATAACATCTGGCCGATCGCCTGGGCGACGCGGTTGAAATTGCGATGTAATATACGGCATAATCGACGTTCTGCAGATTAATCCGCGCATCATGTCTGTATGCTGTTTTTCTGGCACATGCAAATGTCCCAGCAATTCCGTAATAATTTCACGTCCGGTACATTTATACATCGGCTTTTTAACAAAATCACCATCCGTAAACATATTCAGTGAATATCCCCAAAATATTTGCGTATCCATTGGCTGATTCTTAAAATGCGGCTGTCGCGCGACAACAATAGACATGCGCCATGCAGAATCTTTGAACGTCATCAACGCCCCACCCCCTGGATGATTATGACTGAACCGCTGGATATAATCCATCAAGCGCGGATTTTTATTAATAGTCGTCGTAAACGACATCCACATACTTTCGTCCACCCGTCCACAGAACACATCTGGATCGCCAAATTCAGGCCGCCCATCTGCAATTTTTCGCCACAATTCAAATGACGGCGCGGGCGTATTTTTAAGATACTTTGCCACAGAATTTGTATCGCCTTGGTCTGAATTATCGGTCATAGAACCATTTGTAAATAAAACGATGTCTGTGGGGGCAACGCTGATGTTGCGCGTTTTGCCACCCCGGACATATGTAATTTTATCTGCGACATATTCACCACCGCGGGTCTGCGCAAAGGATATATCTGTGGCCTGGGCCCCAAACAAAATTTGTACCCCATGTTCCCGCAGCCATTTAACCATCGGCACCACTATTGAATCATGCTGGTTATATGCCGTGCGTGCCACACCTGCCAGTGTATGTATACGCGGGAATTCATGCATAAAGCGTATCATATACCGCCGCAATTCGGCCGCACTGGACCATGGCTGGAATCCGAATGTTGTTTGCCACATCAGCCAGAAATTCGTTTTGAAAAAATGCGATCCAAAAACCTGATTGATTCGTTTCGCCCCTAAAGACTTTTCCGTTTCCATCAAGACTAATTTTTCCATATCCATTCTGTCTTCGGCAGAAAATCCCATTTTTGTAACATCTGTTCTGCGGCCTTTTTTATCTACCAGTCGTGCATTTGCATGTGTTTTAAATTCTTCGTTATAGTCCAAGAACTCTTGTTCCAAACTGATATCGTCAAATTCAATTGATGGTATTTCCGTCATCACATCCTGCAGACATTCATACGTCGGAATATTCATCATGCGCCCGCCACGAATCATAAATCCACGATTTGCATCCCCGGCGCCATCCAAACTGCCACCATCAACATCCATCGCTTCTAAGATCTGTATATTCTTTCCAGGAACGCGTGCATCACGTATCAGATACACTGCGGCACTTAAGGCCCCAATCCCAGACCCAATCATGTACACACGTGTATCAGATGGGCGACGTTTGATTTTACTTTTTCCAATTTTTGCCATAATTTTTCCCCTTGGTTAATACACATAAATAATACCAGTTATACCCCATTAAATGCATAGGACACAAAACACAAAAAATCCCGGATTTCATGCACATAGACAAAAAAAATATCGCCGCCAAAATTGACGACGATATTGCACATATTTATACCGAACACTAGAACATAAATCTAATACCGATATCACCGCCAAAGTTATGCAACCCAGACTGGACATCGACATAGTTATAACGTGCCGCGATATCAACTGCAAAGCGTTCCATATCGAACGTTACGCCCAATGCGCCCATCGCAGAAAAGCGTGTTTTGCTTTCGCTGTGGTCGCCCAAGGCAGGAACATCGCGCTTAACATCTGCGAATGCGACACCGGCACCCAATCCAATGAACGGACGAACGACGTGATATCCGCCGAATTCCCAATATGTGTTCCACAACAATGTCTGCAGTTTTGTATCAACCTTGACATCACCTGCGGTACCGAAATCAGCGCTATCTTTGGCCTTGCTGTATATAGACCATTCAATTTCGCTGCGAACGGTATCACAAATCTCTAACCCCAGCGCGGCCCGACCCTGGAACACCATGTCAGACATAGATTCTTTGTGGTCGTTATAGTTATAGTTCAAATTTGTATAACTGGCACCACCACGCAATCCGATATACGGATCCAGGCCGAATAATTGCCAGCTGCTGCCGATGCCGTAATTTCCGGCGAATGCAGGACATGCAATCAGCACCGCCAGTGTTGATATAGCTATTTTTTTCATTTTCTCTCCTTTTTGGTTTTGTTGTATCAAGTCATTCATGTCAACAATTTCATTGTATCAAATAGAAACATAACTTTGCATAGGTATGGATACCTGGGAAAAAAGATGCCCTTGGCCAACACCCGCCATATACAAAAGGTCTTGCATTTATTGAAAAACGTTCTATAATTACGCCCAGTCAACTAGGTTGGCGACATTAATAGTTAATGACCCCGGGTGCGTAGCTCAGTTGGTAGAGCAACTGACTCTTAATCAGTGGGTCCAGGGTTCGAGTCCCTGCGCGCCCACCACAGACAAACCGCATTTGCGGTTTTTTT
>CALXPA010000047.1 GCA_944390185.1 uncultured Alphaproteobacteria bacterium
TTTTTGATTGAATTGCATATTGTGTGCGCCGGCAACAGGTTATCTGCGGTATCTGGGCCGCCATGGCATTTTGGGATATGGTGATCCAGTGACACCCGGTGTTTCCCCAGAATGGGCTGGCCACATATACTGCAAATTGGTTGTAATTCCAGTTCGATTTTAATTTTGATTATTATTTTATTACCGGTATATCGCGACATATTTTTTCCATTATAAAAACACACACCGCCCAAATGGGCGGTGCGATTGATATTACATACCTAGAATGAATAGCGTGCGCCAATCTTGATTTCGTGTGCATACACGAATTCGTCGGCAACAGTGGACGAATTAAACCGATACCCGATATCCAACGCCCATGTATCATTAAAGTTATATGCCGCACCCAGACCAACCTGCCATTCAAAGCGATACAGTGTATCATCAGCAACAACCATTTCGCCCAATGGGATTTTGCCCAGCTTTTCACGTATTCCCTGCAGCAACAGTAGCGTTCCTTGCATTCCTGGCGGCAGCATTGATGCCATACCTTCAAGCGCAGCAATCGTTTGGTCTAATGCCGTCAGGTCAACGTCAATATCGACCGTGGCCTTTTGTCTGTAAACACCAAACCCAACGCCGGCACCAATATACGGTGTCCAGTTTGAATTGGCCAATTCAAAGTCATACCACACATTGGCCAGATACGAATTATGACGAACCTTGGTCGATGTTTCAATCTCTGCAGGAATCTGAAATCCAGCTGACGCTTGTCCCCCCATAACCGCAGCGGCCATATCACCGTTAAATACGTCATAATCATCTTCGGATGCGCTGCGCAGGGCGACTTCTAATTCCGCACGGACATTATCAATTTTGACACCCGCGGTCAGTTCGCCGGCGAACGCCATGTCGAATGCCATGTCATCGCCACCGTTACGAATGAATACCTGGTTCATGATGCTGCCAATCTGGTCATCTGTGGCGTTCACTATGCCCATCAGTGGTTCTGGGTCAAAACCAACGCGCTTGGCCGATGTGCCGGCCTTGTCCGCGACGATGCCCAATCCGATGTACGGTGTGATTTCTGCCGCAAAGGCCGATGGGGCAAACATTAATGTTGCCATAAATAATGCAATTTTTGTTTTCATTGTTTCTCCTCTAGTAAATTGTACCCATATAGGTTTAAATACCTATGCACAGTATTAAATATAAAAACTTAAGTCAACAGAAAAACAGCCGTGTGCCCCAGATGGCATCAAAATTTATCAGGATACATTCGTCGCAAATATCGTATCAGCATTTCATACCCCTCGCACGATGATGGCATAATCATCCCAGATTTTTCCATGTCTGTGATTTGTTGTGGTGTTGCCCATTGGACGCATTGTACTTCGTCACGCTGTATCACGATGTCGTCCAGATTTACGTCTTGTTCAATCAGCCACACGTCAAAAAATTTGCGATTGCGCTTAAACGTGCCGACCAGTGTGGCATTGTCAACAGATGGTGTTATGCCGATTTCTTCACAGCATTCGCGTGCGCACGCCGCCCATGATGTTTCGCCGGCGCGCGCCCCGCCGCCTGTCTTGCCCCACAGCCCTAATCGCACCCCTGGTACTAGTCCAGGTTTCCCATGACAAAACCCCAGTTGACCATATGGTCTAAAAAGGCATCTATAAAGTCCGCCCGCCTGTTTTGATAGTCCAGATAATATGCATGTTCCCACACATCCAGCGTCATTACTGGTCGCATCCCATGGGCGATTGGTGTATCAGCGTTCGGTGTTGTCTGTATTTTTAATGTTCCGTTATCAATTACGACCCATGCCCATCCACTGCCGAATACGGCGGCGGCCGCAGATTTAAATTCTGATTTGAATGCGTCTGTGCCACCGAATGCGTCTGCAATTTTGTCGGGCACACTGCCGCCACCGTTTGGCATCACACAGTGAAAGAAAAAATCGTGATTGAACACCTGGGCGGCGTTGTTAAATATTTTCTGGGCGGCGTCATCGTGTGCCGACTGTGTTATAATCTGGTCCAGTGGCATATCGGCATATTTCGTATTTTGGACCAGTTGATTTAAATTCTGGATATAAGTTCCCATGTGACGCCCATGATGACAGGCCAGTGTCTGTTCTGACATATACGGCGCCAGTGCTGATTTTTCAAACGGTAATGGAAATTGTGACAGATCAAACATATATCATCCCCCTTGGTACGACATAATATGTCATGTGGGGGCGCAAAAAACAACAGAAAAAAAATCCGCAAAAATGGCTTGCACAGACCGTGCCAGATTTCTATAATCTCGTCATAACGATGAAGTAAAGGAGAACATATGAAAAAATTATCATTTTTGGTTGCGTTGGCGGGGTTGGTGTTTTGTGGTGCGGCATCGGCGGCCGATGTTACGCTGTATTATTCGCCATCGTGTCCGCACTGTCACCATGCGCGTGACTTTTTTGTGAACAAGGTTGTATATGAATATCCTGATGTTCGCGTGGTCCAGGTTAATGTTATGGATCATGCAAACCGTCCAATGTTCGAACGCGTCTTGGAAAAGTGTAATTATACCAGTGGCGGTGTGCCGGTAATTGTGGTTGGTGACAAATGTTTCCAGGGATATGCGGACTTTATGCAACAAGAACTGCGTGACGCGGTCGAAGTTGACATGTCTGACAGTGCGAAAAAACAGGCGGCTGAAAATAAAAAGGCCATGGATACAGATGCGGATTCATTCCGGGCAAAACATCCAGAACGCCAAGACGCTGTGTCAGAATACAATCCTGAAACGGCAAACGCGGCCGCGGAAACAGAAAAAAAAAATGATGCTGGCGCATCAACCGTCTATTTTTATGTATTGCTAGCGGTGTTGGTTGTGGCGTTGGGCGTTGTGCTGTTGCGCAAAGGTAATCGTAAAAAATAACCCCCAGGATACGCCATGTTTGATTTAACAACATTGGATTATATATATGTGGGCGTCATATTGGCGTCCACTGTGTGGGCCAGTATACGTGGCGGTGTGTACGAAACGGTTGCGACGCTGTCGTGGGTGATTGCGGCGTTTGCGGCGCGTTTTGCATCGCCACTGTTGGATAAATTACTGCAGGGTTGGTTTGATTTATCTGAATCTACGGTTGGGACACTGGTTGCGTCTTACTTCATTGTATTCTTTGTGATATTGTTGTTGGTCGGTTTTATTAACCAGCGTTTGCGTGAAAAAATCCAAGACAGTATGATGAAGGTTACAGATCGCACCCTGGGGGTGATATTCGGCATCATCCGTGGGATTGTGATTATGGGCGTGGTGTACTGGTGCGCGTTGTGGTATTATTCTGATGTGCCGGCGTTGCCGCGTTGGGTTGCGGATGCGCGCACGCGTCCGATTATGCAACTGACGGCGGTAAAGTTGGACGAATGGTTCTTTCCCGGTCCCGGCAGCAAGTTGCTGGCGCGTGATATGACGGGGACACGTGAAACCATCGAAATATACAAGAATCTGATTAATCCGGCGGTGTCAGACGATACGACAGATGCGGATACAGATACAGGTACAGAAACAGGATATAAATCGTCCGAACGTACGGCCCTGGAAAACCAGTTATTGCAAATTGAAACTGCGGCCCGGGCCGAAGAGCAACGGGCGGCCACCGCCCCAGATACCCCAGATGATGCCGCGGGTTCTGTGGATTCTGTGGATGAAATGATTCAGAATCTGGAATTGGCGGAATAGGGCGATTACACATTTTTTGTTTTGTTTTCCCGTCGCGTTTGCGACGGGTTTTTGTTCCTGGTGACACCGGGGTATTTTATTGACACAATACTGCAATAAATACAGGGGGGAAAAACGAAATGAAAAACAGCGTACTGACATTTTTATCTGTTATATTGATGGCGTCGTCGGCGTATGCGGCAAACGATGCGCGTGGGATAAACCCTGCGGATAATTTAACTAAATTGGAATTATTGCCCCAGTTACGTGCCGTGGGTGATTCATCCATATCATCATTAACATTTAAATACGACCGTGCAATTCGTCGTGTGTTTGGTATAAATGCCGAATTGCCACTGGTTCGGTACAGCGGCCATAACCGTGCAGATAATGGTATTGGTGATCTGACATTGCGTGCCCGGGCCCAGCATACATGGGGACGACATACGCTGATTGGGGCCACAGAGTTTATTTTACCCACCGCGACCGAAGATGTGCTGGGGATTCAACAGTATACATTTGACCCAATACTGGGGTACGTGTATTCGTTTGGACATAATATATTCGGTGCGCTGGTGGCGAAACAGTTTATATCGCTGCATAATACCGATCCAGACTTTGCCCCAGATGTAAACCAAGGGCAATACAGGGTGCTGTTGGGCTATGCATCCAATGCAGGATGGTGGGTTCTGGCCGACCCCCAGGTTTGGGTAAATTATGAAACTGGGCGCCAAGAATTTTTGGCTGAATTGGAACTGGGGACGATGTTGAACAAAACAACAGGTGTTTGGATACGGGCAGGGCACCGCCTGGGCGGAAATTGGACGCGTGCAGACTGGACCGTTCTGATGGGGATACGTTTCATGACGTTTTAACGAATTTGTTCCTGGTGATTTTATTTAAAAAATTCGCAAAAATATAAATACGGTTTAACCAAGGGAGAGAGAAACATGTTTCTAAAATCAAAAATCGGTTTAACGATTTTATCGCTGTATGAAATCGCTGCAGTGCTGTTGTTGCATTGCCCACGCACATGTGATGCAATGTTTGGCGCGGCATTTTGTGACGACCATATATTCAAGTACTTTGTGGCCTGTATTGCGGTGCCGCTGTTGGTGTTTTTAATTGCGATGTGGATTATGGATATAATTCATCGCATTCGGCGTCGGCATTCATTGTTGTACAAGGCCCGACATGCTGTCAAAAACATGGCGTCAAACATACGCGATCGCGTTTCAGAATCTGTATCCAGTGGCGATGTAGAAAAGATGATATCTGCGGCGTTGCTGATTGGGCTAAAGAAATATTCTGACCGCAATCCGCGTGCACGCCAGATATTGAATGAAATTGCCGGCCGTATGGACATTGATGAATACGCCGATGTTGAATATGACGAATACGATGGTTCACACACCGCGCCGCAAAAATCAAAGACTAAAAAGCGCAAGAAATAAAACATAAACCGCCCATTCGGGCGGTTTTTTCAGTTGGTGTAATAGCAATCTTGTGTAATAACATATCGGTTACCCGCAGAATCAATATAATCATTTGTCCCGCCGGCAACATAACACTGGGTTATACTGGGGCGTTGTGCAATTCCAGGTGTGCTGATGGGTGCGTATCCGGCACCATCTGAAAATTTGGGGCACGATGCACATTGACTGCCGTTCCAATAGTATCCCCGTGTACAATAGGTGCATGTGCTGTTGCCGTGGATGCTGCCGTATTGGGCGGCCAGGCTGCCCAATGTGCATCTGGTGCATTGACTGCCGTTCCAATAATATGGACTGTCGCAATATCGACAGCTGGTATTCGTATGCGCATTGTTTGCACTGCTGGCCGATCCATATGAATTGTCTGGGCATGCGTTACAGCGCGCTTTGTCCGACGTAACATATTCGTCCAGATTACAAAAACGCGTACAACTGTAATTATTGGGCGATGCGTTGGAATTGGTTAATACGCATCCAGATACATTGTATGCGGTATGTTCGGTATATGCACCACCGGCAGTCGTTGGTGTTTTTGATGTGCATGTCAGCTGTATGCATCGACCCGCCGGCAGATTTTGTATCAGATCAGACGGACTGACGAAATAAAAATCAGATATTGTGTCGTTCGCGCTGAATACCTCTACCAGGTTATGGGTTATATACGACCGCAATCCTGTGACGTATTCTGTGGCGTGTGCCCCATACATACATCCAAAGAACACCGCAAAGATTGGGATAATTGTTATCCGATTAATATTCATTCCACCCCTTTTTTTGTCAATATAAATTATAGAATATTTTTGGAATTATTACAATGTAAATTGCACACTGGGTTATGGTGATGCCCAGATTACTTATGTGAACAGTTTCCGGTAAAGTGCCCCATGCCAGAATCGTCCCGGAAAATCGTATTTTGTGGGGTATAGCACGATGTTATGTCGCCCGTATTCCCGGCCGCTGACGTTACCGTCAGAAATACTGTATTGCCACCCTGCTTAATTGGGTGTGCGGGACATCGTGTACAGGTCCTGTTGTTTAAATAGTATCCAGAAACACATCCTGTTTCGGTGGGGTCGGGTTCAAAATAGTTATAACCCTTCGGACTGTATACGCCGTCTGGCACATCTTTGCAATTGACGCGTATCCATTCTTGCACGGATGCACCGCCCAGTGAGCCCACGGGGTACGGTCGGCCCCACGATCCACTGGGGCATACGTGAAACAGTTCTGCGCTGCATGTACGAATGCCAAACATGCCGGTTTTTACATACTGATAGCAACCGCAATATTGATCACTGGTACACGATGAATCAAAATGTTTGCATGATATTGTTGGGCCAATGCACGTCTCACACAGTGGAACAAAGTCATTATGCCAACAGTCATATTGTCTGACATCCGAGCTATCTGTCGCAGAATTCGCGCCCCAGATGGCGGACAGGTATGTTATGCATGCAACGACGATTGCAAAAAAGAACACGTATCACCTTCAAAATAACTTGTTTTGAATTGACGGCAAACGTAAATAGAACTATGATATTAATCATGAAAACATCCTATTTGGGCTTTCTGGTGGCTGTTATAACGCCAACCGTCTGTGCAGCAAGCACATA
>CALXPA010000048.1 GCA_944390185.1 uncultured Alphaproteobacteria bacterium
TCGGTATATTTTTCTTCGCGTTGTTCTTCGTTCATTGTATTAACAACAGGCATCTGGTGTGCGCCGAATATTTTTTGTTCAACGGGGTCTTCCACCGTTATCATATTTATTTCATAGTGATGTTCTTTCAGCATCAGCGACATATTACGCACCAACGTTGTTGATTTACCTGAACTGGTTGGACCGGCGACAATCACCAATCCCGTTGGGAAAGACCGCAAACGCATCAATAATTTTTGTTCATATTCGCCAAATTCTTGTTCTGTTTTTATCCCCTCGGACGGGTTATCGTACAACAGACGCATTACGACATACCGACTGCCGAATGCGATTGGATTAAACTGCATACGAATACTCAATATTCCCCGCGGCAGATATAAATCCTTGGTCCCGCGCAGGGGTGTCCGCCCATCTTTTTGTGCAGATTGATATTCGTTTTGCGCATAGTTTGCATTTGATATATCAGACGACGCGAACGCCGCACGAACAAATGATTCCCCCCACCCAGAATTATATTCTAATACCGGCTGCATACTGCCATCGATACGAAAGTATATGGTTGTTTGGTCTGCAACCTCTATATGAATATCAGACACCTTTTGTGCAGCGGCCTTGGCGATGATATCGACAAAGTCTTTCTGCATTTGATTATCATAATCTTGACGTGACCGCGCCACGCCACCCAAACGATTTTCATATGCTTTATAAATACTGGACACCAAGCCCAAGTCAGAATAAAACGGTATACGCATCGGTCGCGCACGTTTTTTCAGCAAATCTAAAAACGCCAACACACGCCCATCATAACGGTGCGTGCGCGATATGATTATTTCACCCCCGGAAAAGTATGCAATTAAACTCTGGGTATCTTTTGGTAATTCCTGTTCTGCACCTGTTGCGGTCAACAACCTGTTTCCATTTGAAAACAAATAATCCAGAATGTCTTTATTATCTGCTGTCTCCAGCCCGGCTGGCACAGACGGTTTATTTACCACCGGCACATTATTCAAGACATTGTTTTCCGCTTCGTTCATATTTATTGCCTGTAACTTTTAATCCGCCATACTGACATTCAACATCTGGGTATCTGTTCCATCGGTAAACACAATCCCATCGTCCAAAGATATTGATTGAACGGTATACCCATCAATAACCCGCCCGACACTGATTGTTTTATTTTGCCCACTATCCAAATCTTTGATTGTGGCCTGTAACTGTGCACCGGCACCGATTACGTTAATCAGTCTATATTTTTTACTGAAATTAACGGCTGGCTGGGTATCAGCTGTCTCTGCGCCTGATACACTGGCACTTGGGGCGGCGGCCGCCGATTCCATGCGTTCTGCCTGGGCCTCCAGCTGTTCTTTTTCACGTTCCAGTTTTGCGGCTTCGGCCTCCAGTTTTGCCTGGGCGTTTTCTAATTCTTGCTGTTGCTGTTCGGCCCGTCCAGACAGTGTATCAATTTCCATATGCAATTTGATTTTTTCCGCGGCCAATCTGTCCAGTTCTAAATCCAACTGTGCCCGTTCTTTTTCCAATTCCATCAAAACCTTTTCCTGTTCCAGTGTTGTAATTTGCTGGAACAATGACCCAGTCATATCGTATGCAGCGACCGCATCGGCATTTGCGCTTTCCATATCTGCAGCGATATCCTGGTCTGACATATCGGCGACTATGTCTGATTCATCTGTCACCACCGCCATTGCGTCATAGGCATCATCGGCACGTGCGCACGGCATCACGATAAACATCGCCATCATAAACATTATCAAGTGTTTGAATTTATTTTGCATAGATTATCACCTCATAGTTCCATGTACGTGACGATGCATCCCATGCGCACCGCGTCATATAAACACCGCCAAAATCGTCAAATATATGCATAAATTCTGGCGGAACCAGCTTTGATTCTGCCGCAATTTCAATGACATTCAAGTATACTGTATCCACCCCATTTGTCAGTGTATCGACCACCATCTGGGCATCTGCAGACACATCAATCCCCTGGAACGCGGTCATGACCGCACGCAGTGTGGTTTCGACATCACGTTCATCAATCGACGCATACGTTGGCACATCTGGTAATTTAGCACGAACACTTAATGCGTTATCAGATTCTTGCTGAACAAAAGATGCCGGCATCAGTTCTGTGGCCATCATATAAAAATCATCCAGTGTGCCATAGTCGCGTACAAAATCGACATATGCATAAAATTCGTCACATTCAACATATGTCTGGGACCAACCTGTTATCGGCTGCATCAAAAAGGCCATTGCCTGGTAACACATTTGTGCACGTGCCATCGGATCCGGCAGATATTCATACGGCAACACGATTGGTTGTGGTGGCTGCGGCTTTTCGATATTAAATTCTGCGTCTAATTCCCTGTTATTTTCTTGGACCTGTTGTTCAAATTCTGCGGCCAACGTCGGATCCATTTCCGGCAACCCGGACGTCGTTGCCATTTGTTCCAGTGGATCACGAAAGAACCACATCGCCCCCAACACAAACAGTATAACCAGTGCCCCAGATGCCAGCCCGGCCCCAACACGACTGATTGGACGCAACTGCGCGCGCACAGCACGCGATATTAAATCGGATAAATTGCGTTCTACGGCCCGTGGCATTCCCCATGGCGATGGCGCAAACAACGCACCCCAATCAGGAATTTCAGATAATTTAAAATATTCATTGCGTGCATCTTGTTCACTGTCAAACAGCCTGTCTTCCAGTATGACACCATTACGCACCGCCACCAGATAATACGACTGGTCCACCGAAAACACCGCCAAGAACGACGAATATTCCCCCAGTGCATCTGTAACCGCGGCCGCAGCACTGTCCATACCACTGCGATGTCCGGCACGCCGTGATCCCAATCCAACCATGCCACGATATTCTGTGAACAGATTCAGTTTTTTATCAACACTGCGTGCCAGCGTACGCGCATACGTACGTGCGACATAGCCCGCACCTGTCGGCTGCCAGAACAGACCGACCGCATATTTTTTCCTGTTAATATTTATAAATTGTCCTGACAAACTCTCTCTCTATCACATTGTTAAGTAATTATAGCATAAAAAGACTATCCTTGGCAAACACAGAATAACAAAAACCCGTCGCAGACATTATACGACGGGTAACAGAAAATATAAACCCACGTGCCCCCATCAGCACCCGTACATAGAATTCACACAATTTACATGATGTTCAACAACAACCGGGGTTGCTGTGACACTGGAACCCGGATCTGCGGCCGTGCGCACAGAATTCGGATGTGGACAATCATAAACATTTGCAACCAGTATAAACGCACGTTCTGGTCCGAAAACAACCCATTCGTTTGGACGTGTCCGTTGGCTGGTAATCCAGTACGCGTTACCCGGCCGTGCCTGGTCTACAATTCTGTTTTCCAGATACGTACGCGCATCATCTGCATCGTATACAGAAACCTCTGACTCTATTTTATACAAGAATGTACAACCGATTGGTTCTGCATCCAACTGGGTCAGGTATTGACTGCCATTTTCTGGTTCGATCAATCCGCTGCACGCCCCCAGTGCCAATACCACAGAACAAATTGCAAATAACTTTTTCATATTTTCATTCCCATGTTTTACTTTGATTCAATTATATCATAATTTGCCGGATTACTAAACAACTTTTTCAGCACCATGTTATTCATGGCATGGCTGCCCTTATAAGACACCAACTTTCCAACAACAAATCCGCCTGATGTGTACATATCACCGATAACATCAATTATCTTGTGCCGAACAAATTCGTCTGGCCATATTGTTTTATTCAGTGTGCCGTCCCCCGCATCATTCAGCGCAATAACATTCGTTTCATCCGCACCACGCGCCATTCCGTGCGCCTTCAGATATTCCCATTCAGAATACTTTCCGAACGTGCGCGCCCGCGCAATATTTTCAACAAAATCATTCACTGACCGCCCATCGTCATGAAATGTGTACGTAAAATTTTGTCGGCCGATAATTTTTTCTGGATAAACCAACGTCGCAGATATTTCCAGCGCACCCGTATCACCCGGCATCAATTCTACATATCCGTCATTTTTCCGTCCGGAAATTTTCTCCCCCAGCCACAGTTTCATCCGAACCCACAACGGCAACATTCTGCGTACTTCGTGTGCATTGACCCTGACGGGTTTTCGCACGACGATTTGACGGCGCCGGGCACCACGCGAACGCACCACCCCGGCATTAATGAACGCATCATAGAATTGCGCGGCACTGCCGTCCAAGATTGGTGTTTCTGGGCCATCAATTTCAATAATTGCACTGTCGATTCCGGCCATAAATAACGCCGCCATTAAATGTTCAACAGTTTGCACATGTGCACCGTCACGCGCGCCAATTGTTGTATTACGCATAGACGTATCGCCAACATTATCAAACGTTGCCAATATTGGATTTGTGCCATAGATATCAACACGCCGAAAGAAAATCCCCACATTCTTGCACGGGCGCACCACCATATTCACAGGCGCCCCAGAATGAATTCCGACACCGGTAATTTTCACAATCTTACTTAATGTTGCCACCATCTGTTTTTTCCTTTATCCATTGAAAAAACGCATTATCGATTGTCATTTCCAGACGTACATATTTTATTTCGCTGCGCGCCCATTGTGGCAACCGCACCCAGTCTTTTTCGGTCGTAACCAATTTCGCCCCCAGTTCACGGGCCGTACCAATCAGTTTTTTTAAATCATCATCAGTGTATTGATAGTGATCTGCAAATGCCTTTTTCCCGACCAGATTATCCAATTCTGCGAAAAATTTTTTTGGATAACCGATGCCTGCGAACGCGTACAGTTTCTGATTTTTATCATACGGCGATATATTTTGGGTTGTTGCATAAAATACAGGGATGTCTGTTGGTAACGTAAAGTGCCGCCGTGGTCGCGCACTGCGCACAACGATGACCGCATCTGCGCGATGTACGGCCCATCGCGGTTCACGCAATGGCCCTGCCGGCAACATAAATCCATTACCATACCCGATTGATTGATTAAAGACCAATACAGAAATATCTTTTTTTACACGCGGATTTTGAAAGCCATCATCCATTATAATTGGTCCACGCGCATCCAACTGTTTATCCAACATCATAACATTAATTTTTCTGTTACCAACATGCACCTGGATACCATCCCGGGCCAACATAGTTGCCTCGTCCCCGATATTACCTGTTTTTGCGCTTTTCTTGTATCCACGCATTACAACTGGCGCATCCAGCAATTTTGCCACCGCGCGAACAATTGGTGTTTTTCCAACACCGCCGGCCAGTATATTACCAAAGCAAATAACCGGCCGATTGGATTTATACGCACCAATTCTACGAAACATGTACACGACACGCCCAACCAGATAGTAAACCCACGATACCGGCACTAATATAAAAGCCAGCGGTGTTTTATGCATAAACCACCATGGTGTTTTCATTATTTTTTTCCTTTGGCCGATTTTTTTTGTTTACGCTGTTGTTCGCGTTGCGCACGCAGTTTATCTTTGAATTCTGCGGCGGTCAGATCCTGTTCAACCTGGAACAGATTAAATTCGCCATCCATTTCACGAACCTGGCGCACCATGATATTTTCGATTTTTTTGCGCATTTTTTCAAATTCTGTGGCATCTGCCTTGGGATTAATAAATATCGGCTGACCAACATTACACGTTATGGTTGAAAAAGGCAATGCGACTAAATACCTGTCCCATCGCTTTTGAAACCATGCATGCGATGCAGAATAACACACTGGAATAATTGGCGCACCGGTCATTTTTGCAAAATACAACGCACCTTCTTGGACCCGCATAGACGGCCCCCCTGGCCCATCAGGCGACAAACACATTGAATAATCACCGCGACGCAAGACGCGCACACCCTGGCGTAATACAGAAATTCCGCCATCAGACGTACTGCCATAAATAGACTTCAGCCCGAACAGACGCTGTAACTTTGCCATCATACGTCCATCTTTGTGACGCGACGCGACGGCATACGCCCGCATTCCCCCCAAACATACAATCGGAGACAACATCATACTGCGCCCATGCCAGAATATAAAGATTGCGGGCTTTCTGCGATATTTTTTGAACGTATCCCAATTTTTAATACGCTTGCGACACGTAAAATAAACGAACCAAATTGCGACAGCCATCAATCCTGCAACAACCCACTGAACCCATTCCATACGCAAAACAGGTTCCCAAAATGCTTTCCACAATTTTCTAAATTTTTGATACATATTTAATATACTCTTGCCTTGAACAAATTGGATTTTAGCAGTAAAAAAATCATATTTCAAGGCACGATAGGAAAACCACCCTATTGCGAATAATGAAAAATATTTGACAAGATTCGAAAAAATGCTATAATACAACCCGCTTATCGCGGAGTAGAGCAGCCCGGTAGCTCGTCAGGCTCATAACCTGAAGGTCTGTGGTTCAAATCCACACTCCGCAACCAAGATTCCGCCCAGTTTTCTGGGCTTTTTTA
>CALXPA010000049.1 GCA_944390185.1 uncultured Alphaproteobacteria bacterium
GCGTTCTTCTTACTTGTCATCCCGTGGCGCGGGGCCCCCGCAAAAACGAATGTTTTTGTGGGGTGCTGGTTGACCACGGGATCCAGGTGAATAGAGTCCTGTGCGCCAGCACAGACAAAATTATTTGTGTCGCTGCGCGACGACTCCTTATGACCTGGGCCCCGGTGTCAAGCACCGGGGTGACAGGGGGGGCGGGCCGCGGGGTGACAAAGGGAAATGAGGGCCGGGATTATGGCAAGGATGGGGATGACGTTGTCAGAAAATAGAATGCGGGTTGTGTATTTTATGCTTTACATGATTTTAGATATTGAATACAATCACAGTGCAAGACAAATAAAGGAAGGAAAAATGCCAACAAAACCAGTAAAAAAAACAAATGTCACAGCCAGTGCGACAAAAAAAGCCCCTGCAAAAAAAACAGTGGTTAAAAAAACAGTGGCCCAGAAAACCGCAGTCAAAAAGCCTGTGGCGAAACGGCCGGCGGTGCGCACTGCACAGTCTGCTGATGTCAATGTTACAAAACAGGCGGCCCCAGTCGTGGAAGATATTACCACGTCCCAGGCGACACATCACTGCGCATGTGGCGAACATTGCCAGTGTGGCGACGGTTGCCGCTGTGCGCGTGGCGGGTCCAGATTTGGGCGCTTTGTAATAAAATTAATTGTTGCGTTGATTATATTTGCGTTGGGTTGGGCGGCCGCGCAATTGGTGAATGATGGTCGCGGGTTCCGCGGTCCGCGTGTGGACTTTGACGACGGATGTTTGGTTGTGTCGTCTGTAAAGTGCCCCCAGTTACAGGCATTGTTGCCCGTGATGGACATGGATCAAGACGGATGTATCACACGTCAAGAATTCCGGGCTGTGGGCGCAGAACTGCGCCGTCAAATGCGTGCCCAGAATGCACAATAATAACGGGTTAACGAAAAAATCCGCCAATCGGCGGATTTTTTATTTGTGTCGTTCTGAATTTCCATATATTCGTCGGGCATATGTGTCCCGTGCCCGAAAGAATGCATTAATAACCCCCAGCCAGTGCGGAATAGACGCGCGCAGTAACTGGCTGCTCTGGTCCCATGAAAAATATGGCGCCATAGCATTATATGTGTATGTCGGATGTTCATAGTTAAGAATGATATAGTGCGCACAGTCAATTATATGGTTAAAGTCATACTGTCGGAACATGCCGCGTCGCACCGGCACAGATTCTGCATTCATAATCGCAAACTTTGCGCGGTCATAGTCTGTACGGCTGATCATATCGTGTACAACACTATGCGTTTGTTTCATCTAGTTTCCTTTTAGTATTCTGGATTTATTTTTATTCCATTCACGTTGCTTGATTGTTTCCCGCTTGTCAATCTTGGTCTTGCCGTATCCCACCCCCAACAACACCTTTAGCTTGCCGCGATTATTAAAGTACAGCTTTAACGGGACGATTGTTGCGCCACGTTCTTGCAATTTGCCAATCAGCCGATTTATCTGGGCGCGATGCAGCAATAACTGGCGCGGGCGACGTTCGTCAAAGTTCACAATGCGTGCCGCCGTGGGCAGTTTTTGAATTTCGACCCCCGCCAGGTATAAATCACGGCCGCGGCGCTGGACAAAGCCATCAACAATCGTGACCAATCCATACCGTACAGATTTGATTTCTGCCCCTGTCAAAGATATGCCAGCCTCTATGGTGTCTTGGATAGAATAACTGTATCGCGCCTTGCGATTTTCGGAAACCTGACCAATTTTTATTATTTGACGTGGCATTTTGGATATAACCTTGCTGTGTTTTCGCACAGTATAGTTTCTAAATCCCCGAATTGCAAGCCGTGAATGTCCGCCAACACCCGCGCAGTTTCAATCACAAACGCTGGCTCGCACACCTTGCCGCGATATGGCACAGGTGCACAATATGGACTGTCTGTTTCGATGACAATGCGATTAACAGGAATCTTGGCAAATGTTTCGCGAATTTCATTCGCGTTTTTAAATGTTAAAATACCGCTGGCGGAAAAATAGAATCCACGGTCCAACATGGTCTTGGCCAGTTCCCACGAACTGGTGAAACAGTGCATAACCCCGCGCACGTCGCCTGTCAAGATTGCGGCGGTATCAGTTTCGGCATCGCGTGTATGTATCGCCACCGGCAGATTATACTGTTTCGCCAGCCATAATTGCTGTTCAAACAGTTGTATTTGCGCCGCACGATTATCACTGTGTTCATGGTAATCCAATCCGATTTCACCAATTCCTACAACGCGCGGATGCCCCAGTACCTGTTCTGTCAGGTATTGTGCCGCATCCACCCCGGCGTATTCAGGATGAATGCCGATTGTTGCGAAAATATTATCGTATTCTTCGGCAATTTTAATTGCGTTTGGTATGTCTGCGGGGTTTGCGGTCGGACATATAATCGTACCAACACCTGCGGCGGCGGCACGTTCCAAAACGTCATCTATGTCGCCTGTGACATAGTTGTCTGTCAAATGGCAATGGGTATCTATAAACATTTTCTTATATCCGTGATAATTTTAAACAGGCCGATTTCTGGTTCCAGATACAATCTGGATATATCATTGATTGCACGTGTGGCCGTTGGATATAAATCAGCCAGCCCAAACCGTGCAATTGCGTCCAACAAAATTCCGTACATTTCTGGGGCTGATGCAATCCGCTTGGCGATGGCCATCATATCTGCACTGGTGGCGTGCGGATTTTCCAGACATGTTATCAAATCGTCATATATCGCGTCACCACCATTTTTTTTCAGGTTGGCAATACGCCCAAAACTGCCATTGGCCAGACGTAACGTTTCGTCACTGATATCGTCACCTGGCATAAAGCGCATGCATAGTTCGCGCAATTGCGGGACAGTCAGTGGCCGCATTTTTTCTACGCGTGCACGCGACCGGACTGTCGGCAGAACATTTGCCAACTGGTGCACGGTCAACAGGAATAATGTCTTGGCGGGCGGTTCTTCTAGTAACTTTAACATTGCATTCGACGCAGATGTTGTTAATTCATCCACTGAATCAATCAAAACAACGCGCCATTGCCCCGACATAGACGACATCTGCATACGATCAATCATTGCACGTACCGTATAGACAGAAATTTGTTTCCCATCGGGTTTGGGGCGTCCGTCTTTATCGATGTTTCGTTCCAGGTCTATGATAAAAAAGTCGCCAACATTTCCATAGACCATTTTGGCAATTTTATATGCCATGGTGGCCTTGCCAATACCGCGTGGGCCGGCCAATATCCACACTGGATGTATTGGATGCGTATCCCGGGCGTTCCATGCCGCCAGAAAGTTATTCATCGCATCAGCGTGGCCGACCAAAATGTCATTATCCATTGGTTGCGGAAAATCGTACACATTCCCAGACTTTCTTGGTGCCATTATTCAATCCCCAGCATGACCATGATATTGCGGATAACGCGTCCAAACAATTGTGTCTTTTTCACTGTATCCATTGCGACCAGTGGGGCACGTGCAATCACACGGCCGTCTTGTTCTGCGATAATTTCGCCAATCTCATCGCCCGCCCGTACCGGTGCCGCCACAGGCTCGTTATATCGGGCCAATACGCGTACGCCGTCCAGACCGCGTTCTTTGGCAACAGTGACAGTAAACGGTGCAGCCACTGTCGCGATAACATTTTTTTGCCGTCCGTACCACACAGGCACCTGGATGATTTTGTCACCGGGTTCATAGAACGTATTGTTTGCGGTCGTCGTATAGCCATAGTTCAACAATTTCTTCATCTCTGCGGCCAGGTCATCGTGATTTTTCCCGTTAAAGCCGTTGATTACACCAATCAGTCGTCGTCCGCCGATTTGTGCACTGGCAACCATACCGTATCCGCCGTCGTCTGTATGTCCGGTTTTCAGACCATCTGCCCCCGGCATAGTAAACAACAGCTTATTATAATTCACTGTATGGGTACGCCCCCATTCGCGACACCAATCACTTTGATATTCTGCAAATTCAAATCGCTTGGTTGCAAACAGCGGGTACAGGTCTGGATGCTCAGATATCAGATGCTGGGCCAATATGGCCAATTCCCGACTGGTCATCAAATTATTCGGGTTTGGCAATCCGCTGGCGTTGCCAAATGTTGATTGCTTCATACCGATGGCGCGTGCCTTGTCTTGCATCATTTCGGTGAACGCGGATTCAGACCCCGCCAGTTTTTCCGCCACAACCACCGATGCATCACCGCCCGATAGCACAATCAACCCCAAAATCGCGTCCCGCACAGATATCGTCTGGCCCGCGACCAGACATATCTTGCTGGCGGGATACCACAACGGATTTTCATAATCCGCGTTTTCGCTGACGGTCAATCTGTCATCCATGGTCAGATTCCCGGCCTTGATTTCATCAAACAGCACGGCCAATGTCATCAATTTAATCATGGATGATGGTGGCATCAGTGTGTCTGCGTTCTTGGCAACAATTTCCGCGCCAGAATCGTAATCTATTAAAAATGCAGATTTTGCGCGCGTAGAAAAATCCGCGTGCGCAGTTGTCGTTATTAATGCTAATAACAGGATAAATATTTTCTTGCTCATGATGATGTGATACTAGCAATTATATTTCGCATTGCCAACAGATTTTTTTACTGGCGGATACCGATATAGGCACCACCAGAAATTTCAACCAGTTTAACGTTGCATATTGTACGTGACGGGATTATGTCGCCGTGAATTTTGACATCTATGTCATGTGGGGTGCGGGCGATATTGTTTTCTTCAACCAATACAGATACGGTTTGACCCAGATGGTCCGACATAAAATCATGGCGTGCATTTTCTGCCGCGATGCTGATTTCGTGAACGCGCTGTTTCGCAGTCGCGCGATCGATTTGTCCCGGCATGTCGGCCGCCATTGTCCCAGGCCGGGCAGAAAACGGGAACGCATGAATCTTGATTGGTCGCGTCGCGTGAACCAGTTGCAATGTTTCGTGGAATAAATCGTCGGTTTCCCCCGGAAATCCGCAAATAATATCCCAACTGAACGTGATGTCGTTGCCGGCATATGCCACAATTTGGCGTACAGTATCAGCGGTATGTCTGCGACGCATTGCGCGTAAAATCGTGTCTGATCCAGACTGCATCGACAGATGCATGTGTGGCATCATTCGGGCGTCACGATGCATCAAATCGATAATCTTGAACACCTGGGGGGATGCGGGATCAAATGAGGATATGCGCAGTCGCCGTATCCCTGGCACGTCCTGCAACAACGCATCACATACATCAGATATTAGCATCCCATTACGGGCATAGCTGGCCGTATCGACCCCGGTCAAGACGATTTCGTTGAATCCACGGGCGGTGGCATTTATGGTATCGCGTAAAATCTCGGAATAATCTATGGATACTGACGGACCACGCAACAGACGGGTTACACAGTACGTACACTGGTGGTTACATCCGTTTTGAACCTGGACATATTGCTTTGACATTCGCGGGGCAGGGCGGCCGACCCATGTGACCTGTGGTGCGTCAAAGGTGTGCGGTGTGGTGGCCAACGCATTGATATATGCGGCCGCGTTCATCTTGTTGTGGTTGTTTATGACCAGAACATTTTCCATCTGGGAAAACAGGTTTGGGTTTCTGGTTGCCGCGCACCCAGTAACAAAAACGGGCACACCGGGATTTTTTTCGGCCAATCGCCGTATTAATTGCCCAGATTGACGTTCGGCCTCGGCTGTGACGGCACAGGTGTTTACGACAATGGCGGCATTAACCAGCGGCGCCAACATCGCCTGGATTTTTTCCAGTTCCAGTGCGTTCAATCGGCACCCCAGTGACACAGTCTGTATATTATTTATTTTATTTTCTGCTTGCATTTTGACGACTCTTGGGGCATTATAGCGTGGATAAAAGCGTTTTCAACAAAGGATTTAACAAATGGCCCGTACAACAAATTCAGATACATTACCATATGTGGACAGTCGTTATGAACTGGGGATGTTGGCGTCACAGCGTGTTCGTGATTTAAACGGTGGTGCGGAACCCCTGGTGGACAAGGGTGACGACAAACTGACGGTCGTTGCGTTACGTGAATTCGCAACCGGCCAGATGGATGTGGATAATCTGCGTCACGAATTTGTTCAGTCGTACAAAGATACGCCTGTGGCCGCAGATAACGAGGATTCATTAGAAATCGCGGTGGCCGAAGATCCAAAGTTGCGTGAAATTGATGCCGAACTGGAAGACACGCTGATTGAAAATCCGGTTGCGCCAGACGAAACCGAAGAAACAGCGGAATTGTCCGCGGAATAGTTCTGGTATCAAAAAAATCCGGAGATGTCGCATAGTTGGTCTAGTGCGCCACATTGGAAATGTGGTATACCCACCCGGGTATCAAGGGTTCGAATCC
>CALXPA010000050.1 GCA_944390185.1 uncultured Alphaproteobacteria bacterium
TGTCATCCCGGGGCTTGACCCCGGGATCCAGGTAAATAGAGTCCTGTGCGCCAGCACAGACAAAATTATTTGTGTCGCTGCGCGACGAGTTAACTAACCTGGGCCCCGCGGTCAAGCCGCGGGGTGACATAAAGAAGGAAATGCCCGGGCACCGTGGTGACAAAAGAACAAGCGTCGCGGGGTGACAACAGAGCGGGCCGCGGGTGACAAAGGGGAAACGTGTCGCGGTATGAAATTTATCACAGATTTTCGTCCCCAGACCTAAAATAACTGTTGCATCATTTTCGCATAATTATTAGTATTTATACGTAGCGGTTGGTTTAACACCCACACACACCAAAGGGGGGAAACAAAATGAAAAAAATCCTGGGCATAGTATTTCTGGGGGTTGTCATGCTGGCGGGCACGTCTGCGCACGCTTTGGATCCCCAGGAATTAATTGATCAATACGTGGGCATGCGGGATTCCGGGATCGACTATGGCGAGCAGATTATAAACGCGGTTGGACCATTTGCGGCATGTTCCGCTATATATGAGGTTGGCGCAACCGCAATCAGTCGCACATCGGAATGGAGCGGTAATTGGGTGGAGTATTTCTTTGGTGACGAGTATGGAATTCAGGATTTGAACAGCATGAGCCTAGAGGCGGCGGCCGACTTTTGTGTTAACACGATGGGCTTTAATGAATTGCGCGCCACAGAATCCATGCTGTGTCCAAATAATTATACGTGCAGTGGCGATTATATGGACGCGGCGTTGGGATGCATGTATTTCTTGATGGGTGTCGTAGATACGAACGATGGGTATCAGCAAGATCCGAACTGGAGAGATCTTGCCCAGGCTTATAATGGTTACATAAATGATGGTGACTATGGGATGTTACAAAACTATGGCAGGGACGCGGGGTTTTGTATTGGTGGCACATTTTGGGAATTTGCGCCCATCGGTGCGGATTATAGCACATTGATTAACCTGTTTGAGAATGCCATCGCCAGTAATGTGGCCAATGAAATTAAAACCAGTTACGAGGCACTGCCCCAATGTGCCGCAATTGTTGAGCTGGTGTCCATGTTCCCCACGTCAGACTGGTGGGTATACTATCGTATGCCAGACGGCAGCGAGGTTCCCGCCTGGGATTCCATAGATAGACTGGCCGCGGCCCAGCTGTGCTATAACGTATTTGGGTTCAACCAAACGCGCGATGATAATCCGTGCCCTGATAATACAATGTGCGACGGCACATCCGAAGACGCGTTTATTGGCTGTATGTTTTTGATGACCGCATATACCGAGGGGGCCGACGGCATGTCCGAACTGGCGGATGCTGTGTCAGAAATATTAGGCAATGAGCCTATTGATTACGGCCCGCTGCAGTCAATGGTATGTAGTGGAGAGGTCGAGGGTTACAGCAGTTTCTGGGATTCTTATATCCCCGTTGTTGATGACAATGCAGACTGTGCCGCGTCCGATCGCCGCATGTGCCAGGCGATTGATGTCGCATATCGTGCAATCATTGATTACGCAATTTCAGAAAATGATTTCGGCTTGTTGACTAAGCTGAATGAACAAGAGTTAACCCACGTTCTGTCTGGATTGTTATGTGCGGGACCAAATAGCCAGACTGTTGGTCATATTTTCTCTTCTGGGTCATCATGCACGTCCACAGTGGCGGCGGTTGTCGACGAGTACTTTGATTGTTGGTATGAAAACTGGGACCCCGAACGGTTGAAAGCGGTTTTCGAGGAAAGTGGCGGCATACTGGATGATTATGGGAATGTTATGAACCCCGGCAGTGTGGATATAGATGCATCTGGCGCGATAAGTAATATGGTGGACGATGCTCTGTCTTCGTGCCCAATCGTGTCATCCAGTCCGCTGTGCCCAGAATGGTGCTGGTCGAATCCTGTCGGGTGTGATGGCCAGGCGGGCGAATGGGGATGGTGGTATTGCGGTACATGTCCAGAGAATACGGACGCGTTCCTGCACGAAGATCACCCCAGTGAAATGCGCTGGGTTGGCCAGTGTCGTCTGCATGCGAATGCTATTACTTCGGAACGGGATGACGAAACCGGAACCTTTGTCCAGGACGAGGCATCGTGTCCATGGATTATAGAGACGGCGTTGATCTTCTGACAATAACAGAAAATCGGTCGCGGACGCAACAGGAAAGGAAAGGAAAAATGCGAAAAAAGATATGCGTATTATTGCTGTCGGTGCTGGCGATTATCGCCACCCCCCACACGTCGTGGGGTTACTGGGATCCCAACCTTGCCGTGGATGAACTGGTTACTGCATATTATAATGCGGTGGACAGCGGTTATGGCGACCAGATTTTGAATTCCTATAATGCGTCGGCATCGTGTTCTGCGATATGGGAAATATACGTTCATAATTACAACGCATATGAAACGGGCGAAGAACAAATTCGTCCGGCGTATGATAATTATTCTGGTGACGCGGCGGTCCGCGCAGCGGCAGATATTTGCATTAATAAATTGGGCTTTACGCCGTTACGCGATAACCACTATCGCCTGTGCCCATATAACACCAGTTGCGTTGGCGATTACATGGACGCGGCGTTGGGATGCATGTTTGTTTTGGTTGGCGGGGTGGCCGATAACAGTGGCTGGTGGTATAACGATAACCGTTGGGGAAATCTGGATTTGTACATGTTTGGCCTTGATTTAATGCCCCCGAACGAGGCGGCGGATACACTCCGTAACCTTTTTTGCACGGCGAATGACGGCGGGGGTGGCACATTTTGGGACACCATATATATCCCAGATGCCCCGGATATGACATATCTCGCAGATGTGTATAACGATGCACGCAGCGATAATCTGGGCGACCTGATCCGCGACAGTTATGATTCCCTGCCGCAATGTGCCGCGATATATGAAACGTATAATGCGTTAAACCAATTGGGGTATTGGTGGTATGATTATATCCAGGTTCCAGAGTGGCTTGGCGGTGGTACAATGCGGCCCTTTGGCGATATGTATTGGGATTACGCCGTTTATTTTTGTACCGATGTAATGGGGTTTGATGCCCGGCGTGCGGACAATCCGTGTCCTGATAATACGCTGTGTTCTGGCACATGGGAAGATGCCTTTGTCGGATGTATGGCGTTGACATTGGGATACAGTGACGGTGATATTAGCGAGATTACGGATCTGGTTGAAAATTCACTGGAGACTGGTTCTTGGTACGAAGATCCCCGGGCATACTTTTGCCGTGGCGGTGGTGACGGTGACAGCGAGTTTTGGTATTCATTAATCAATGGGCCTGGCGGTGGGTCTGGATCGACGTGCACCAGTGCGGCCCGGTTAAATTGTGAACGTGCCGCCGTGATTTTACAGATTTTGGCGTTGTCGATTGCGTACACGGTTGAACAAGATCCATCGGCAGCATATTTGTGGGACGAATTGTTCCAACGTACTGACACAGACTTTATCGTTGATAGAATTTTGTCTCACAACCTGTTCGGCATGAATTTAGGTACATTCAGGGAACTGTTTGGAACTGCAGAGGGCACATTTTACTCAATTGCCATGGATGTAGTAAGCGAATATTTTGACTGCTTTGCCCAGCATGCAAACCTGCAATCACTGTACCAGACGATGATGGACAATAGATGGGAAGAAGTGAGCTATTACATTGACGATATTTTAAACGAATGTGCGGCCGGCGGCACATCGTGCCCGTACAGTTGCAATCCTGTTGCATGCCAGAATTCGTACGGTCGCCCGGGTGTATGGGGAATATATCAGTGCAGCCAGTGCCCCGATACTGGATACGATTCTGCATATTTTTCACCGAACGAACCGCGCACTTTTGTAGACCAGTGTTTTTATGATGGTGTTAACGGCCAGGGGTCAGATTCCACAGGAACATATGATTTTGGTCGCGGGGCGTGCAGCTATCGACTTGATTTAGAACAGATATATATGTAGTATGATAACCATGGGAATGATGTAGAGATGCAGGGCAGAGGATTTTTACTTAACATATCTATGTGGGCGTTGCGGCGGATGCTGGTTGGTGTGGCCGGGTTGGCGGCATGGGGCCTGGTGATGACCGGGGCAGCGCATGCGGGCGGATACGTGTGCGAAACAGACTGGACCAAGTATACCAGTTGTGCCAGTGGATACTATATATCCGACTGTTCATCATCGTCGTCGTCTTGGACCGGCCAACAGATTTCGTCCAGCCAATTGACCGAAAATAATTCATGCCGTTCGTGCCCCAGTGGGTTTGAATGTGCCGGTGGACTGTATTGCCCAGAACCGGTTGCGGTAACAACTGTGACGATTACATATAACCTGAACGGGGGCAGTGGTACCGCCCCGGCCAGCACAACGTGTAACGTCGGCCAATCTTGCACCCTGGCCAGTGGTAACACAACCAGTTTTTATCGCGCAGGCTATGTGTTCAAGGGCTGGGCCACCAGCAGCAGCGCCACCACCGGCACCACCACCATTACCCCCACCGCCAACGATACCCTGTACGCCGTCTGGTCTGCATGTACCGGTTATCAATACAAGACATCCAGTGCCACGGCCGCGGCCACGTGCACCACGACATCGTCGGGGTATTATGCGACTGGTTGTGGGTCCAACGGTCGGGCCTGTACAGGGCAATCCCAGTGTAATGGCGCCGAATACTGTGAATCTGGACAGCGAAAAGACTGTCCCACTGCGCCCAGCGGGTGGACCCGTGGCATTGGGCGTGGATGGACCAATTGGGACCAGTGCTATGCATATCGTAACGCGATAGATATCAGCGAGTATTGCGCATCTGGTCGTTTGCGTCGTGATGCGTCCAGTGCGTCGGAATACAGCAGCACGGTCGAAGAAGAACAAACATTTAATGCGGTGCGTGATGCGTATTTAGACGGCGATGGTGCAACATTAACGTGCATCGAGTGCCCCGAAGATACATTCAGCGAAGGTGGTACTGTGCGCGAATGTACGTCTGTGCCCTGTGATCATTGGGAATTGGTAGACTTGATTCACTTGTGGGAAGAAAATGTCACGAATAACGAAAAATTGTATGAATTAAAGAATACGTACCAAATATACGCTGGGTGTTCCGCGTTGTATGAATTGTTTCTGGCGCTGCGTGACTATGGAACCGAGTGGGATACAGAATACGGATTTGGCGATGTCAATATGGGTAATTTATCCCGTGAACAGGCCGCAGAATTCTGTTATTACACAATGGGCTTTAATTCGTGTCGTGCCGACCTGTGCCCGTATCACCCGGGGTGTGACGGTAACTGGCAAGATGCCTTTGTGGCGTGCATGTATGCGGTCGCTGGGCACGAGGCGTATGAAAACCAGATTCCCGAAATATTGCAATTACAGTTGGAAAATGGTGATTTGATGGAAGATGACGCTCGTTTCGTCTATTGTACTGGCGAGGGCAGTGGCGAATCAGAGTTCTGGGGGACGTTGGATTATGGCCAAGAGTGCAGCTCTATGCAACTGCTCAACTGTCAACGTGTCGAAACCGTGATGCACACCCTCGCGCGGATTGGGCGTGATCTGGAAACAAAAGGGAAAGATCCGAATTTGTTATATTCCCAAGGAAATACGACATTGGTCGAGATTTTGACCGATGAAATGTGTGCACTAGACAGACATTATGACAGCTTTATGGGGCTGTTCGGTATCCAGGATGAGTGTTACGAGACAATTAGCAACATTGTTAATCAATATTTTTCCTGTTGGCGGGATAATTTTGATTCATCCATGATGTATGAAGTGGTTGATGTTGCGCATTTAACTAACCCGCAGTATGCGCAAGAAATATTGCATCCTATCATAACAACATGCGTGGAAAACTATGGTGTCTCATTTTGTCGTGCGAACGTTTGTTCCCCCCGGTTGTGTGGTGCGTATGGCACGGATACACTTCCAACGTGGGGATCGTATATGTGTATCGATTGTCCGGTGGACGCCACGGATGTTTCATGGGATTTGTCTGACGAATTCCCTGAACAAAAGGTCTTTGTGGATGAATGTGCATACCGCACAACATATGCATCGTTCGAAGACGATACAGGATATTATGAACGCAGCGAGGTTTCCTGTCCATATGAATTAGACTTTTGGTACAGATATGGCAGTTGGTAATATTCACCACTTGGCCCGCGTGACCACCCAGTGCCCGACGTTCTCTTTATTTGTCATCCCGTGGCGCGGGGCCCGGCGTTCTTCTT
>CALXPA010000051.1 GCA_944390185.1 uncultured Alphaproteobacteria bacterium
CCACATATCGTATATAGGTGATGCACCGTTACCTGGGGCGCCAGGTTTGCTGCCAACAACAACCTCGCCATTAACGATGTATTGGCCAGATGGATCCAAGCAATTTTCGTAATTATCGCCACAGACAAAGTCATCCTGCATACATCTGTCCAGTTCTGTTACGCATTCACGCAAATCGTACATGTTCTTTTGCTGGGCAACCATCAGACGTGCACGCTGTAACACGCTGCGTGCGTTGCGAACCATCGCCGACATCTGGTCATTAGAATCCGTCAATGCGCGTTCGTACGCAATACACGCCTTGTCAATTTCCAAATCATACGAATTTGTAATAATAGATATATCAACACCCTGGGCCTGGCACGCGTTCAGCACCGATGCACGACAGCGTTCGGTCGCCGTGTCATACAAATCTTCGCCACGCTGGTTACTGATACTGCTGGTATCAACCGTATTCATGCCCAAGAATGACGTTAAATCAAAGCCGGTATTATCGAACGAGAATTCAAACAGCCCAGATACCAATGACAACCCGCCCGATGATGATGATGATGACGATGATGCACGTCCAGATATCACGTCAACCAATGCGTCCCCAATGCTCTTGATTTCATTATTCAACTGGGTATTGTCATTTGTTGATTGCATGGCCATTTCAGCCTCGGTCTGGGTGAACAAGGTTTCTACCTGGTCCGCGGTCAGGCCGATATATTGAATCTGTTGTGCGACATCCTGTAAATCTTCGGTGGCTTGTTTCAAGGCAGCCTCCGTCTCGGCATAATTGTCCAGGTTCGCGCTGCAGCTGCACCGGCCCTGGTTATCGTCCAGAACATTACAGAAATTATCCATACACGCGGTATATTGCGCCTTGCAATAATCGGTTAATTGCGCCAATTCGTCCATAGAAACACTGGACGTAGACGTTGATGTTTCCGATACAGTCGTCGTTGTTGTTCCTGCACGAATCGCCGGCATACGCGGACTGACATTTCCGGTGGTTGTACCGACACGGGCACTGCTGCTGATATATAATGGTGTATTAACCGTATCTGTTTGAACAATCGATGCGCGCGCCGTTGATGCATTACTGCGCGTGGTCGATGCACGACGCGTTGTCACACCCGGTGTTGATCCAGTCGCAGACGTCGTTGAACGCGCCGTCACAGATGGCCGCCCAGACGCCGTCGTGGTCCCAGATGACGTGGCCGTACGTACCGCACGTGATGTTGCCGCACGCGATGGTGTCGCAGCAGAAACACGTGACGTTGTCGGCGTGGTTGCCGTTCTGACCGTTGTTGGACGCGCAGACACACTGCGTGCCGTATTCGCCGCAGTATTGCGATTTGCAACATTTCGCGCAGATGTGGTTGTCGATGTTGCCACCGCACGCGATGCCGCCGCACGCCCCGTGGCGTTACGCGGACTGACCGCGGTTGGAACAACCGGCGTTGTCGCCACAGCATCTGGTTCAGTATCAGACGGTTGTTCTGTCTGGTCTGATTCTGGGGCCGACATTTCTGCCTCTGTCACATATATCATGTCCGGATTTTCTGCTGCGTATTGCGCCATCATTTCTTGATAGAAATATTCGGGTGCAACCTCTGCAAATGCGGGCAAAACCAGTAATCCACTAAGTACGGCAACAAGTCTTTTCATATGAAAAATCCTTCCTATTACTGTCTATTATATCATACCAGGAAAAATCGTACAAACAAAAAATACACCCGTAACCAGAATTTATCCAGTGCGAATAATGTATTTATTCCTGATTCATTATATTTTTTAATGAATTTGACATCGGGCCTAAAAGTATTATATACTGGTGTGACAATAAACAGGGGATTTGATTTGGGTGTATTGAAAAAGGTTTCTTTATTTGTATTCACATTGCCACTGATGGGATGTACAACCATACCGACCAGCACGACTGATGAACGGCTGGCCGACTATACACCCAAGGTTACTGCTGCTGATTTTAAATACGACCCAATGCAAACGCCGATTGCGCAATGCTATGCCACGGAACTGGGGGCGGGCGATGAAATCAGTGGCGCAACATTAATCGAAGATGGTCTGTCGGCGTTTGTAATCCGCGCGGCGTTCGCACGAATGGCAACCAAGACGATTGACCTGCAGACATATATTTACAGTAACGATTTTTCGTCCAAGGTATTAATTGGTGAACTGAAACGCGCCGCAGACCGCGGGGTCAAGGTACGCATCTTGCTGGACGATTATGGAACAAAATCTGATATCGTCGATGTTATGCTGTTGAACCAGCACCCGAATATAGAGGTCAAGGTATTTAACCCCGTGGCCAATCGATCTAAATTACTGTACTATCCGCAATTCTTGATGGATTTCAATCGTCTGAATTCCAGAATGCACAACAAACTGTTTATCGTTGACAATATTGCGTATATCACCGGCGGACGCAATGTTGGCAGTAATTATTTCTATCCAGAAACGGCATCTAATTTTTCTGATACAGACGTTCTGTTCATCGGCGATATGACCAAGTATGCCACCGCCAGTTTCGATGAATACTGGAATTATCACCTGGCAATTCCTGCATCCGTGTTTCCAAAGGCAACATCAGAACGCGCAATGCGTAAACTGGAAAAAAAGTTCGCGGATATCGAACAAAAAAGTGCCGACGCAATACAAGAATATCAGAAAATTATATCGCGGGCACAACGTGAATACAAAGATAAAAAATTCGATTTCAGTTGGGGCCACGGTAAATTCTTGGCCGATCCACCAGCCAAGGTGGAAATGTCGATGCAGCAAAAAGAAGAATATCGGGGCGATATTATCCAGGCACTGCAGCATCTGTGGGGTGAAACAACAGATTCTGTGTATATGTCGGCGGCGTATTTTGTCCCAGGCCAAGGCGGATTGGAACACATGCTGCACGAAGAAAAATCTGGTGTGCACATGACAATCGTCACAAATTCACTGGCATCGACAAATGCACCAACAGTATATGCAAAATGGGAAAAATACAGAAAAAAACTGATTGAATCTGGGGCAGATGTTTATGAATTCATGCTGTCGGCGGAAAACCTGCGCGGCAAGGAACATGACCGTGAACGGAAACAATCCAGTTTTTCCGTACTGCACAGCAAGACAATCGTATTCGATGACGATATTTCCTGGATCGGCAGTTTTAATCTGGACCCGCGCAGTGCATACTATAACACTGAAAACGTCGCAATATTTGAAAGTCGCGATTTTGCCGACAAACTGCGCGAGATGATTATGCGTGACACAAAAACATCATGGCACGTTACACTGGATGCAGATGGCGACCCTGTCTGGACCGGCAGCCGGCCCGGGGACAAAAAACCACGCGTCTATACGCGCAGCCCAGATACAACAATATTCCGCCGCCTGTGGAAGATGATAACCAATCTGGTACCCGAAAAATTCGTGTAAAAAAACAGGTGTTATCGCAGAAAACTATTCAATTTCGGCGCGTATATTGGCGACAGATGCCGCACGCGCCGCAATTACGTCATTTAAATTCGCGCCCGTCAAATCCGATGCATATTTAATCGAATTCGCAAACGCCAGCGCATCACTGTTCCCGTGTGTCTTGACCGCAAACCCACGCAGACCCAAGAATGTCGCGCCCGCATATGAACGCGGATCAATTTTATTCTTTAAGCGTTTAAATACATGAACCAAGAAAAACGCACCAATAATCGCCAGCACAGATTTTTTCAAATTATCAACCAAAACGCGCTTGATTAACTTTGCGGTACCTTCGACCGTTTTCAAAACGATATTGCCGGTAAATCCGTCGGTCACAACCACCTGGACATTACCGCCGCCGATGTCATTCCCTTCGACAAAGCCGATATATTCGTACGGCAGTTCATCTTTGTGTTCGGTCAGTAATTTATTCAATTTCTGCAGTGTCTCGTTGCCTTTGGTGGCCTCTTCCCCGATGTTCAAGACACCAACCTTTGGGCGCGGCATTTTACCAATCACTTCGGCATAAACACTGCCCAGAATGGAAAAATCAAATAAATCCCCTTCGTCACACTGGACATTTGCGCCCAAATCCAGCACCACAACACGCGAATCCCCGCCCCCAGACGGCAGCATTGTCGTAATCGCCGGGCGCGATATCCCATCAATCGTTTTCAGTGCCAATTTAGACAACGACATTAAAATCCCGGTATTCCCCGCACTGACCACCGCCGCAGAATTACCCTGGCGCACATCCATAATCGCCATGTACATAGACGTATCCTGGGCATGGCGGATAACATCGCGAACCTTGTCCGTGCCCTTGATTGCATTTGGGGCATCAATAACCTGGCAATTACGGGCGACACGCGGATATTTTACCAGCATTTCATGCAATTTCTTTTCGGGGCCAAACAGACGAAAGAACACATGATTTTCACCATGCTGGTACAAAAACTGGTTCATACCACCCAGCACGGCGTTCGGCCCTTTGTCCCCGCCCATTGCATCAATTGCTATGATTTTTTTTACTGTTGTCATCGTCATGAAAAAAGCAGAACGGCATCACAAACTATGCGCCCTGTTCTGCTGTTATTCCCATTAGCTATCCCCAGTATTATCTGGCACCACATGCCGGACATACGTGGTGTGGACGTTTTTTTTCACCGCAAACCTTGCACACTGTGCATGGCATCACAGCCAGTGCATCATGTGAACGACGCTGGGCGGTGCGTGCTTTACTTGTTTTACTTTTTGGCGTTGCCATTTGATAATCCTTTTTATTTACGACTTGCTATTTTATTAAAATATTACGTATTTGCAAGAAAAAGTTTTTTGCGCAAAATTGCCCGGCGCCCTGTATCCAGACACCTGGGCAATTTGTGCACATTGGTTAGATATCCAACAGTTGCTGTTGTGCGTTACCTTCACGGGCCAAACGTTCGGCACGTTCTTCGTCTTTGGCGATTTCGCGCACACGACGAACATACGCACCCGTACCAATCGGTATCAGACGACCCACAATCAGGTTTTCGTTTATACCAACCAGTTTATCAGTCGCACCGCTGATTGCCGCGTCAACCAATACCTTGGTCGTCTGTTGGAACGACGCATTCGATATGAATGAACGCGATGTCAACGACGCACGGGTCAATCCGACCAGAACCTGGGATGATGTCGCCGGGCGGCCACCGTCGTGCACAACACGCGCGTTTTCTTCTTCGAAATCGACACGGTCAACAACCTGGCCCATCAAGAATCCTGTATCACCCGGATTTGTGATTTCCACACGGCGTGTCATTTCACGAATCAAGATTTCAATATGCTTGTCGTTAATGGATACACCCTGCAGACGATAGACCTGTTGAATCTGTTCGACCATAAATGTTGCCAAGGCTTTCTGGCCCAATATGCGCAAGATATCCTGGGGCACTGGGTCACCATCGACCAGTTTTTCCGCCTTTTTCACGACATCGCCGCTGCGCACCAACAGGTTTGTTCCCTTTGGCACCGCATATTCAACCGGCGCAGTACCATCGTCTGGGACGATGCGGATTAAAATCTTGGACTTGGCATCTTCCAGTTCGATTGTACCATCAATTTCCGCCAATAATGCCGGGTTGGATGGACGGCGCACTTCCAGTAATTCGTTAACACGCGGCAGACCACCGGTAATATCGCCTGTACGCTTGGTCTGGACCGGGATGCGCGCCAGAATATCACCCGCCGCAACCGTGTCACCATTCGACACATTCAATACAGAATACATCGGCAACAGATATTCGGCAATTTTTTTGCCACCCAGTGAAATTACTTCACCACGGTCATTTACCAATGTAATCGCCGGATTCAATGCCTTCTTGGTGTTCGCCTTCCAGTTTATAACCTTGCGCGAAACGATACCGGTCATGGAATCAACTTCTTCTTGGTATGAAACATTTTCAACCAAGTCCTGGAATTGAACGATACCGTCTTTTTCTGCGATGATTGTGTTGGAATACGGATCCCATTCTGCAACCTTGGCACCCTTGTCCACCGTATCACCATCGTTAACAATCAGCATTGATGCATATGGCAGACTGCTGGTGAATAATTTTTCGCCCTTGTCATCAACCACAGACAATTCGCCATTGCGCGACAGAACAACCACACGACCCGCCGAATTTTTAATTGTGTTAAC
>CALXPA010000052.1 GCA_944390185.1 uncultured Alphaproteobacteria bacterium
TTTTGGCAGGGGCAGAAGGAATCGAACCCTCATCCGCGGTTTTGGAGACCGATATTCTACCGTTGAACTATGCCCCTGTAAACTGCATTTTCCGTCTGTTTATACCGCTTGACCCCCAATAGTCTGCGACAAGATAGCACACTTTAAAGAAAAATCAAGCGGAAATATTATACGTGTTTATTTATTTTTGCGCAAGTGAAAAAAGCAACCCATATTCGGCCCGCCATTCACAGACAATCAGACAAGGCCATGCCCATCTGGTTAAAAATACAAATAAATATATTGCTTTTTTCACTTGCACTGGTGTTATTTTTTTGTCTACAATCGCCATATAGGTATCCAATACTGCCAAGGAGAGAAGTCAGTTGCCAGACCGCATAGAGCCACCTGTTTTAATGTCCAGATTGTTGACATTCGTGTTCGCCGCGATGATTGTGGTGCTGGTGGCGTTGGTGGTCACGCTGTATAATCTGTATCCACTAAATCGCCCCCAGGTATTTTTCTTGATGTCGGCACCACGCAATGATATGCGGGTTGTGTTGCGCGAAATGGCACCGATATCTGAAAACCTGGATAATTTTAAGCGCACGTTTATTCGCGAATATATCAAGGCCCGCAATGAAATCGTGCCAAACGCAAATGAAATGCGCACCAAGTGGACAAATGACGCAAGTGCCGCCGTATACACGTGGTCGACATCCGATGTGTATAACGCCTTTACCCAAACAAACATGTGGAACGCGTGGATGAGTGGCGCCCCAGACTTTGAATTCTCGTGTTCGGTAGAATTCGAAAACGGCGCAATTGAACCACGTGGTAATGATGTTTGGGCGGTAACTTTTCGCTATTTTTGTTCAGATAGTAATAGACAGATGGATAAAAAAGAGTATACAATACGAATAAAGCTGGACACGGTGGACGACGCCACGATAAAGTGGGATGAACGTTTCGACAATCCCTTGGGGATACGGGTTTCGGAATACGTGGTGGAATCTGGGAATGGCGACCCATTGGATACGGGATATCTGGCAACAGATGACACGGTGCAGTAACATAACAGAAACGGAAGGAATATAGTCATGACGCTTACACAGGCATTGAAGTTAAATATATCCGTGATTTGCATGGCGTTGGTATGCGGTGGCGGTGCAATGGGCGCCGGTATCCAGGCCGCGTGGGACAATCCAAACGCAAATATGGCATCAGGCAGTCTGAAGCCTGGATATGCACAACTGACCTGGTCCAAGGGCAGCGTACTGCCCGTGAAACTGCGTAACGGTATGACAACACTGATAACGTTGCCGAACGGTGAAAAAATTGCTGATGCGGTGGTGGGTAACAGTGGGCTGTTTTCTATTGAATCTGCCAAGGGCAGTAACATAATGTACATCACCCCACAACCATCAAACCAGGGTTCCGATACGAACATGATTGTAACGGGTGAATCAGGAAATGTTTACACGTTCTATCTGCGCAGCGAACCGTCAAACGCCAGTGAAATTACATATTCCCAGGTGGATGTTATATTGGATAACAATGGCACACTGATGACCACAACAGGCAGTGCAAATACCGTGGGCAGTGCGGGTTCTATATTCAAAACGGCATCCAGTACCGCAAACACGGTCGGTGTTGACGGCGAAGATTACGGATGGATAAAATCAATGAAAATTGACCCGTCTGAATTCCGATTTGATCTGGATATATTCGTCCCGAACCCGGATGATTATGTTATTGCGCCTGAACGCGTATGGCGTGATCGTATATTTACGTACATCGATTTCGGGGACAAGGTTATTTCTATGACCCAGCGTCCGGTTGTGTCGTTATTAATCGAGGGGGGCGAATCCCCAGTCGGATTCCGCACCGATGGCGAAGATGGCCGCCTGTTAATTGTCGAAGCGGTTGGTGACATGGTCCTGCGCAGTGGACAGCGTATCGTTTGTATCAAAAAACGTGAAAAGCCGTTCTTGATTGCGGATACTGCGTCTGTCATGGCCCTGGCAGAGGCGAACGTAGCACAGAGTATCATGTCTGGGCAATCGCTGAATAACATTGCGTATACCGCCGATATGAATGCGATAAACGCGTCTGCAAATGGCTATACAACGACCCCGATGATGTTGGGAAATATGCCAATGGGTGGAACAACCGCCGGGTACTATGCACCCGCCGGATATGCATTACCGACACAAACGTACGGCAGTGGGACCAGTGGTATAAACATGATACCAACAGAACGTTTAACGGCGGGCTCTTTCTTGCCCCAGTCGAACATTCCACTGATTACCAGCAACCAGGTCGGTGTCGCAGTCGAATTACGCGCAGACACATCGGTCAAGGCACTGGAAGATTACTGGGCGACACTGTTGGCGACATTCAGTGGCGAAGATGGCCAGGGAATACTGAACCAGTACAAAGACATGGTATTCTTTGCGGTTGATGAACAGGGTGTCGGGGATCTGGGGTCTGAATCAACCACGGCGGGACGTTTGTATCGTCTGCGTATTGGACCACTGTCAGACGTTACCACCGCCCAGGATTTGTGCAATAAATTACTGGAATTCAGCGGAACCAGCTGCAGCGTTGTCAGAATACAATAAAGTAACACGTAACGATGATGAACAAGTTTAAAAAGCAATTTTCTGATTTGCGCAAGAACACGCCAAAGCATGTTCAGTGGTTGTTGTTGGCGGCGGCATTTGTTGTCGTGCTGATACTGTTGACATTGTTATTGACACACCAAGAAGAAGAGGCACTGGAAATCGCAGAAAACACGCCGATAACTGTATCTGTTGCCCCGGATACAATTGACTGGTCAGATACAATCGTCGGTGATGAACGTACCGCTATGCTGACGGTGTCGGCATCTGCCCCAGTAAAAATCATGGGCGTTTATACTGATGACGCGTCGGGTCTGGATGTGTCAAAGCAAACATGTACATCCCGCGCCCAGATTGATTCGGAAACAACGTGCACGATTAATCCAGGATTCCGGCCAAACGCCCCGATGTCACCAACGGCGGTGGTGTTATATGTTGATTGGCATGACGCAAACGCATCGGCCGAAATGAAGAATACAGAAACGGTTACACTGACCCTGGGCGCGGTTGATCCGGAACCAATCCCAGAACCAGTCCCAGCACCCACACCGGAACCAGAACCAATTGTCATACCAGCGCCCGCGCCAGAACCAGAACCCGTGCCCGTGGCCACAACAATCCAACAGGATATCGAAGAAATCGCCCCATCGGTCGACCTGGTGTTCACAGATACAGATGTCGCGGATACATATGAATCAAATAATACGGCGACGCCGTTACCATCGACCGCATGTTCTGAATTTGCGATGCCGGGATATAATCTGTCGGGTGTGCAAAGCGGTTGGATTCGTCCCAGTGGTGGTGCATACTATTATTACCCATTTTCTGATACGGAATGTAAAAATCCGACGGGAACGTATAATCCAGATAACGGTATCATCACCGATATAAATAATCCGGCACAAAAAATCGGAACGGATGCGGAAAACATCGGGTATACGACAATACAGAATGGCGCCCTGCCCCAGTTGTCAAACCCGGCAACTGAACGCACAGTCAATCGGGCACGGCAACTGACAACCGAAGAACTGGCGCAAATGACGGTAACCGAAACCATTGCGCCGAATATGGCCAATCATGTTGTTGACACATCTGTTCAGCCAGACGTTATCGTTGGCACCAGCGGCAGCGCAGTATATTCGTCGGACCCGTTTGACAGAAGATTTGTATTGCGCCAATATAAACCAATTCCCGCCACAATAGTGTCCGAGGTTCGCGCCGATCCATCGTTATATAACTGTGGAGACGCCGGTTGTACTGGCCAAACATTGCCAGTGCGTGCAACAGTGGATCGCAATGTTTATTCAGACGATGGGCGCACTGTTGTCATCCCAACGGGGACATTGATGCTGGGGTATGTAACAGGTAAGTTACCTGGGCCGTACCAGACGGTTGGTCGTATGGAAATTAACTGGTATCAATTTATTTTGCCCAGCGGTGTTGAATTTAATTTTGATTTAAAAACCGGCGAAGTACCGTTTTCTGGCGATTCCCAGGGACGTGCGGGCGTGCCGGGACACGGCAGCACCGATTATGTTGAACAATTGGTTATGCCGATGCTGACGGCGATTGTGCCGGCCGCGGTTAATATGATTGCGCCAATTGCCGATACATTTGTTAATCAAATTGATTTGGATAATAACACCGTTGTACAAAGTGGTACCATGCGTTCGTCTGAACTGGCCAAACAAGAACTGATTACCGCATGGAACCAGGTCGCACAAAAATTGCTGGTTGATGCAATGGACAACACAATACCGCCGTTTTCAATTGCCGCCGGCACACGTATAACTGTGTATTCACCACAGGATCTGGTAATTACATGTGGCGACGACGACAGTAAAGAATGTTCGGTTTCCAAGCTAATGAAGAATACCAAACTCACAGATCCAAGAAATAAGCGATCTGACGATTGGACGGCTCAATCGCCGACAATAATATACGAAGATGGTTCATGGGTTGGTCAGGCGCGATCATTTAATTTGGAAAAATATTGCGAAACGGATGCTGATGGTATATGGGATATAAACCCTGAGATGACAGAAGCGGCTATTGTGCAATCAGGGTATGATTACAGAACTGTTTTGGCATACTGCCAGTCGCTGAATTACCAGGCGATAAATAATGCACGTCAAGATGCGCTGTATCAAAATCAACAAGAACAGTTCCAGACCACATACGGTACACCCAGTAATCAAACACAACAACAACAACAGGCGTATAACGAAGATATCTTGGGGCTGACATATGATGACAGCGGTGCGATTCAAAATCCATTCGCGGATACATCGGCCACAACGACGGATGTTTCAACCGCAGCAGAAACAGTCATCACGTGCGACGGCGGTGTTGCACCCGATGAGTATGGATGCTGTCCGGGCGAAATATATACTGATATGGGTGACGCCGGGTGGAACTGTTGCCCAGAATCAGGGGGGGATTGCTTCCCACCAATATTATAAGTGTAAACCCGCCATCTGGCGGGTTTGTTAAAACAAGTTATTGCATACCAAGGGAGTTTGAACTATATACACATAACAAGTACAGATATTTTGCACGCACCATCGGTGCGTTTTTTATTTGTGTTACGATTCGTCGACATAAATAAAAAGCCTGATAACATGTCGGTTTATCGATTTGTTATTCAACCACTGGTTGTATTCTTTTACAGAACACAACTTTTTGTATATTTATTCGAAACATAGGATTTTCGTCTTATTACAACAAAGGGAGGAAATATATCATGACATCACAAAAATTGCACAACGTGTATTCGGCAGAAAAATTCCAAAACGCAGAACAGCTATGGTTCTGGTTCTTGTATTCTAAATCTGTCCAAAGTGGATTTTCGCGAAACCCACACGTTGCGACACGACGTGTGTGCGAATTGCTGGATGTCGAAACCTTGATTACAAAATTATATTTATCAGGCGATTTAACCAACGAACAATTATCTGTTATGAAAAAATTCGGCGATCGCCGGCGCGCACCACATCAATACATATGGGCCGAAAATCGCGCCGCCGCGTTATGGCGCAGTGCAATGGAAACTGTCGGGGATGCCGCAAAAAAACGTGGATGGATTGAATAAAAACGGGGCCATGCCCCGTTTTTCCAAAGTGCAAA
>CALXPA010000053.1 GCA_944390185.1 uncultured Alphaproteobacteria bacterium
GGGGTTATTCGCGTTCCAATATCGCAATTCCGGGCAGGGTTCGACCCTCGATAAATTCCAAGAATGCCCCGCCGCCCGTTGATACATATGTAATGTCGTCTTTGACGCCACATGCGGTCAATGCGGCAACCGTATCGCCGCCGCCAACAATGCTGGTCAGTTTCCCGGCACGCGTCTGTTCGGCGATTGCGCGCGCGATGGCAAATGAACCGTATGACCATGTGGGTTGCCATTCGGCCATCCCAACTGTGCCGTTCCATATCACTGTGGCCGCCGCCCGGATTTCTGCGACATCGCGTTCGGTTGTTTTTATGCCGGCGTCTATGATAATGTCATCATCTGCAATTTCAGAAAAGTCTTTGTTTGTGCGGACGGCGTTTGGAACGAATTCTTTGGCAACGCCTTTGTCCAGTGGCAACAGCACTGTGCAGTTGTTTTGTTTTGCGTACGCCAATATTTCCAGCGCGGTATCTTTCTGGTCCGCTTCGTACAGTGAATTGCCAACGCGTCCCCCCATGGCATAATTGAATGTGGTCCCCAGTGCGCCGCCGATAATCATTTTATCCGATAAACGCGCCAGTGCCTTTAGCACGCCGATTTTTGTTGATACTTTGCTGCCGGCGACAATGGATAGCAATGGGCGACGTGGGTTTTCCATAACGGATGACAGGTGCCGAATTTCTGATGCCAACAAATTTCCTGCATACGATGGCAAGATTTCTGCCACACCAACTGTGCTGGCGTGGGCGCGATGTGATACTGCAAATGCGTCATTTACAAAGACGTCGAATCCGGACGCCAACTGTTGGGCAAATGCTGGGTCGTTTGCCTCTTCCCCGGGATAAAAGCGCACGTTTTCCAACAGCACCACATCCCCATCGTGCATATTTGTCATAAATTCTTTGTCCAGGCAATCTGGGACCAACGGTATGTGCATATATTCTGCGACCGGCGCCAGACTGTATTCCATATTGCGCGTACCGCGTGGCCGCCCCATGTGCGCGCAAATCGCGATACGTGCCCCCGCCGTGCGCAGTGCGGTTATTGTTGGCATACTCTGTTCAATTCGGAATGCGTCTGTTATTTTGCCGTTCACAATTTGTACGTTAAAATCATCGCGTAACAGAATGTATTTCCCGCGTACATCAATATTCTGGATTTCGCGCAGTTTCATTTTCTATCCTTTCCCTGATTGGTTTAAAACTTTTTCTATAGTGCTGGTTTATACCATATTTTTCGATTGCGCGCAAATGTTCTGGTGTGGGATAGCCGGCGTTTTTATCCCATCCGTACATTGGATACTGGGTGGCCAGGTCGCACATAATCTGGTCGCGCGTTTCTTTGGCCAGAATTGACGCGGCGGCCACAGACAGTGATTTTGCGTCCCCGCGGACAATTGCCATACCAGTTAAATCACGCGGCATTTTGTTCCCGTCAACCAGACAAAAATCTGGTCTGTGGGATAATTTCTGTACGGCGCGTGTCATGGCCGTCAGTGACGCGTTCAGTATGTTCATTTCGTCGATTTCTGTGGGACTGCATTGTGCCACGGCCCAGATTGTGTTTTGGGTTATCCAGTCATATGCCACGCTGCGCATATGTGCCGTCATTTGCTTTGAATCGCGGATGACGACCGGGACGGTTATGTCAAAGCGCGGAAAAATGACCGCCGCCGCAACAACGGGCCCGCACAGGGGACCGCGGCCAGCCTCGTCCACGCCGGCAACGAATTTGTACCCTGTATTTAATTCTGGATTAAATGTTGGCGTTTCTTTCATGTTGTCCCCAGATTATCATAAATTTTTGATAAATGGAAAGAATTGAAAAAATCGCCCAGATGGGCGATTTTTATTATTCTGCATCAGCCGGTTGCGCATCCGATTCGGTCGGGGCGGATTCGGCTGGGGTTTCTGTATCGGCCGGTTTTTCAGATTCTGTTTCCTGGTCAACCTGTTTGGTGCCGAATGTCAAAACCTTGCCAGCGACCAAGGCGTCAATTTCATCCTGGGTCTGGGCGACATAGATTTTAACCGGAACGATTACATCTGGGTGCAGTGCGATTTTTGTATCGAATACACCGACTGCCTTTATCGGGGCGCCCAACAACACCTGGGCAGATTCGACGGCAACGCCGGCGACATCTTTTAACATGCGCGCGACATCGCGTGTCGACACAGAACCATACAGTTGGCCTGTATCGCCCGCCTGGCGAATCATGTGCAACTTTGCATTCTTGACGGCGTCAACATTCGCCTCCGCTGCCTGGCGTGCAGCATCTTGACGTGCCTGCAGTTCTGCCTTTTTCGCTTCGAACAATGCGACATTTTCGCGTGTCCAGCGCATTGCCTTGCCATTTGGCAACAGGTAATTACGCGCAAATCCGGTTTTTACTTCGACTGTATCGCCAATGTTGCCCAGTTTTGTAATTTTTTCTGTTAAAATAACTTTCATTTTATCTGTCCTTTATTCAAAGTTAGGGATAAATCCCAAATATTTAACCAAGATTGTTGCGAACGAATGGCATTAACCCCAAATGCCGCGCGCGCTTGATGGCGGTTGCCAATTCACGCTGGTCCTTTTGGGAAACACCACTGATACGCGATGGAACGATTTTGCCGCGTTCGGTGATATAGTGCGACAAAGTCTTGATATCTTTATAGTCGATAACCTTGCCCTTTAATGGGTTTGATTTTTTACGATAAATTGCTGCACGGACTGCCATTATTCTGCCTCTTCGTTATTTTTTTTCATCATGATAGACGGTGTCGTTGCCAATTCGTGAACACGTACGTTCAAGAACCGAATGATATCTTCATCAATACGCATACGACGTTCATATTCTGTGATCTGATTACCAGGCAATTCGATGTTTAACATCACATAATGTGCCTTGCGATTTTTACGAATGACATAGGCCAGATTTTTCAATCCCCAAAATTCGGTTGATTTTACATCACCGCCCAGTTCTTTGATAACATCTGTGTATTTTGCCGCTTTTTCTTTGACCTGCGGTTCGGTCAAATCCTGGCGAAAAACCAGGACGCTTTCATAAAACGCCATTTTATTTCCTTTGGTCTTATGCAGCCGGTGACCCCATGTCACCAGCAGGAACATCGCGTATTATTGCAAAAAAACAAATAAAATCAAGAAAAAATAAACATCGGAAAGTCTATTGACTTGGTTCACTAAAATTTACTATCATCTATGATATAAACATGGCAAGAAAGAGAGATTGAATGACCAACCAATTTCATCACGCACTGAACAGAATGGCGTTGGCCACCGCGTTATTGGTCGCAGGGCTGATTTTGTTTTATGGGCCGTTTTTACGTGTGGCATCTGCCAATATCATATTGAACGGGATAATAATCGGGACGACGCTGTTCGGAATTGGGCTGACGTTTGTTGAAATGTTTAAACTGTTGCCGGAATATCGTTGGGCGCATGCGTATTTTACCGGACGTCGTGGGGCGCCGCTGCCGCCGCGTTTACTGCGCCCGGTGGCGATGATGCTGCGTGCGCGGCCATTGCGGATTGCGGCATCGACCCTGAATGGTATGTTGGATATGATTCAGTTGCGATTCGAAGATTCCCGCGAATCGGTGCGCTATATTACAAATACGTTGATTTTCTTGGGGTTGTTGGGGACGTTTTGGGGGTTGATTATCACAGTTGGCGGGTTTGCTGATTTGATTACAAATCTGGACTTTTCAGATGAAACAGTATTGACCGCGATGCAGACGGGACTGTCGCGACCGCTGTCGGGGATGGCGACCGCGTTTACATCATCGCTGATGGGCCTGGCGGGCAGTTTGATTGTCGGATTCTTGGGGTTACAGGTACAGTTGGCGCAAAATGGAATTTTCCGCGATGTCGAAGATTACCTGGCCGCACATACCAGTGTCGTGGCGTCTAATGATGCGGCGGCCGTATGTGACGCAACCAAGGAATTAAACAAAAGTGTCCAAGGATTAAAACAGACTTTGTCAGAGTTAACCTGAACACCACACGGAGAAAGGGAGAGAAAACAATGATGAACTTTCGTTTTCGTGATAAAGTAAATACATGGCCGGCGTTTGTGGATTTGTTTTCCAACCTGGTTATCATATTGATATTTCTGTTGATTGTGTTTGTGTTCTTGTGGACAACAACCAGTGTGTTTAACAAGGATTCTGGCGCCAAGGCGGTTGCAGATCTGCGCCGTACCAACCAAGAACAGGCACAGAAAATTGTGCAAATGACCGCAGATGAAGAAGAGGCAAAACGTCTGTTGGTCTTGGCACGGAACGAGTTGGAAACCCTGGCGGCGAATAATGACCAGTTGTCTACGGAACTGGCCCAGGTGGATGTCAGTTTTGACGAACTGGTTGCAGAATACGAAGAACGTGTTGCAGAACTGCAGGCCCAGGGTACTGATCTGCAGGCCCAGGTCGCGCAACTGACCACGCAATTAAACCAGGCGACATTGGATAAACAGCGGACTGCTGAATTAGAACAGGAACGTCGTGAATTGCAAAATCAAATGAACCAGCAACGTGCCGACTTGGCAGCCCAATTGCAACAGCTGCAAAGTGCGCTGGCGGCGGCCGAAGAACGTGCCAGTCAAAAAGATGTTGAATATATCGAAATGTCAAATCGATTGAACAAGGCATTGGCGGATAAAGTTGCCGAACTGAATGACATGGCGCAATATCAATCTACATTCTACAAGGCAATTAAAGACGCGCTGGGGGATACTGATTTTATACAAACAAATGGCGACCGCTTTATCGTGTCCAGCGACATTTTGTTCAGCAGTGGATCGTATACTCTGTCGCCAGAGGGGAAAAATCAATTACGCCTGATCGCGAATGTGATAAAAGATTTAGAAAGTAAAATTCCAACGGATATCGACTGGATCATTCGTGTTGATGGGCATACCGACAGGAAACAGGTTGTGCCTGGGACGCGTGGATATTCGAATAATATGGAATTGTCGTTGTTGCGTGCGAATGCCGTGGTAGACGAATTGGCGCGCGATGGTGTGTCGCGCAGACGACTGGTCCCCAGTGGCTTTGGTGATTTACATCCGGTCGCGTTGGGGCGTGACGCATCCAGTCTGCAACAAAATCGTCGTATAGAATTGCAACTGACCAATCGGTAAACCACGGGTCATTTCGTATTGCAAAAAAGTGCGCAATGTGATAGAATTCTGGGCAAGAGCAGGGAAAAGAACTATGCCTAATCTAAACCACCGTTTGGATTAGGCAATATTTTTAATTTTATTTTCCCGGAAATCCGGGATTTTTATTGCGTCCAATGTGCCTAATCCAAACGGTGGTTTTTATGGCAACACAGGGGGATGCGATGCGACATCTGGTACACAGTGTAATTTGCGG
>CALXPA010000054.1 GCA_944390185.1 uncultured Alphaproteobacteria bacterium
TATTCGTATGATGCAGAAAATGCGGAACTGCACCTGGATAATCGCGCAAAGTGGCTGATTAAAATGCCAGAAAATGAGAATATTATAATGGCATTGTTAGATGCGCTGCATGGGGCAAATCTGCGCAATTTGATGGTTAACTGGCAAGATAAAACCGTCGTATTCGAAGGCAATTACCAGACAGAACGCGAAGTGGCCAAGATATTGTCTGAATTTGCGTCCAAGAAATATATGCTGGCGTGGGATATTGATGTATACCGCGTATATCCACGCACAGACAATCCGATTGTATGGATGAATTTGCTGCCGGCGTTTGGGGACAGTAATATTAAAATGTCTATCCCAGGGGTCGTTGGGCGTGCGCTGGTGGTCAGCCCGGAAATCAATACCAAGACACTGCAAGAATTTTTATCCCAGCAGGCGAATGTTGTCTTGATATCCCAAGGTCAGTTTGTTATCCCAAATGGGTGGCAGTCGCGGTTTGATATCGGTCAGTGCAGCAAAGAAGATCGATTGGAAACAGACCTGGTAATCGGTGCCACGGGAACATATGGGGATTATGGCGGACAAAATAAAATCGATGCAAAAATCGTCTTGCGGACCAGTAATGGTGAACTGTCGTCGTTTAATATTCCGTCCAGTGTTGGTGACAACTATGTAATTATTGGTATACCAACGCATTCGTTCGTGACAACGCCAGAAACATTAATCAGTCCGTTCGCAGAATTGGTCGTATTTATGTCGCCACGGCTGATTTCGATTGTCGATGCGGCCGACGCGCAGTCTGTGTCACCAACACAGTTGGTTGGGGATGCGTTGCGTGCGTATTTAAGTGAAGAAGAATAAGGGTTGGGGTCAGATGCTGTTTTCAAGACTGGAAAGAAAAATTGCATTCAGATATTTGGGCGCGAAAAAGCGCGGGTTTGGTTCTGTGATATCGTGGGTGTCGCTGGTTGGAATTTTGTTGGGGGTTGCGACACTGATTGTGGTGATGTCTGTTATGGGTGGATTTCACGATACGTTGTTGTCGCGTATTATCGGAATGAATGGGCATGTCGTTGTGTATCACCAGGACGGCGCAATCGCAGATTATGATTTCTTGATTGATAAAATGAAACAGAACAAGGTGGTGACCGCGCATGCAACCGCAATTGTTCCAGTCGCCGAAGGCCAGGTTATGGCCATGGCAAATGGTAACAATACTGGCGCCATGATTCGCGGTATACGCATGTCTGATTTGGCCGCCAAGGCCGCAACAGGCACAAAAATTTATGGCAAGCCGTTGGACCAGATAAAAGATGGCGAACTGGTCGCGGGGGCATCGTTGACGCGTGCGTTGCGTGTCGGTATGGGGGATAATATTTCACTGGCGTCGGCAAATGCGGCAACACCGACACCGTTCGGTTCTATGCCGCGGATTATGTCGTATCCAGTGATGTCGTCGTTCTTTATGGGGATGTATGAATATGATTCTGGGTATATTTTTATGCCGCTGGAAACCGCCCAGAAGTATTTAAATATCCCAGGCGCTGTGACGCATATCGATTTATTCTTGGATAATCCCGAAGATACAGTCGCGGTGCGCGATGCGCTGGCGAATTTGTTGCCGGATGGATTTGTTGTGCGCGACTGGCGTGACCTGAATCGCGGATTTGTTGGCGCGTTACAGGTTGAATCAAATGTTATGTTTTTGATATTGATGCTGATTGTGATTGTGGCGGCATTTAATATCGTGTCCAGTCTGGTCATGCTGGTCAAGGATAAATCCAAAGACATTGCTGTGTTGCGTACGTTTGGTGTGTCGCGTCGGTCAATGATGAAGATATTTATTCTGTCGGGCACCAGTATCGGCGTGTTGGGCGCGTTTTTTGGAACGGTGTTCGGGGTGCTGATTGCGATTTATATCGAACCAATACGACAATTCTTTCAGTGGGCCACAGGGCGCGATTTGTTCCCGGCCGAATTATATTATTTATCGGAATTGCCGTCGAAACTGGTTCTGGGCGAAGTTGTTGGTATCGCGCTGATTGCCATATTGTTGGCGTTTTTGGCAACGCTGTATCCCGCATGGAAGGCCGCCAGTACAGACCCGGTCGATGTGTTACGTAATGAATAAAAAATAAAGGAACTGTGCGTAATGGCAAATATTCTGAATTCTTTGTCAAAGGTACAAAAAGGTGATGTCGTACTGTCGGTGCGCGATATTAAAAAAACGTTTATCGAAGGGGGCCAGCCGCTGCACATCTTGCGTGGGGGCGGATTCGATTTACATCGTGGGGAAATTATTGCCCTGGTCGGACCATCGGGCAGTGGTAAATCTACGTTACTGCAGTGTGTGGGGCTGTTGGACAGGCCAACGTCGGGCAGTATATTGGTAACAGGGACCCCAGTGCAAAAAATGGATGATGAAATGCGCACTATGATGCGGCGGCGTAAAATTGGATTTGTATACCAGCGGCATAATTTATTGTCTGATTTTACCGCGCTGGAAAATGTGATGTTGCCAATGATGGCCAATGGGGTTGACGAACACGATGCGGCCACGCGGGCAATGAAACTGTTGCGTGCGGCCAGCGTTGCACACCGGGCATCGCACTTGCCGGGGGAAATGTCGGGCGGCGAACAACAGCGTACCGCGGTCGCGCGTGCGTTGGCCAACACGCCAGAAATTTTGTTGGCGGATGAACCAACGGGCAGTTTGGATCCTGCGCATGCGGCGTCTGTGTTTGATTTGTTATTGGATTTGGCGCGAAAAAATAAAATGGCCATGCTGTTTGTGACACATGATATGAATCTGGCGGCGCGTGCTGATAAAAAGATTTCAATTCGTGATGGAATTGTGCAATAATGTATAGTGAAAAAAGAGAGAGGTGTATTCTATGAAAAAAACAACCAAGACAACAGTAAAAAAACAGACCGCTGCCCCATGTCCGATTAATTGCTGCAGCCTGGGGCACAAAATCTGGGCGGCGGTCGCGCTGGCAGGATTGTTCGTGTGCGGGTTGATGTTGGGGCTGTCATATGTGCCAAGGGATGATTCAGACAATATGCTGGCGGCGCAAGAATGTGACGCAATCGCCAGTGAAATCGTCGCAATTGCACAGCGGGGGGTGAATGATGCAGATGCCCAGGTGCTGGATGATTTGAACGCGGCGTATGCCAGTGGTTGTCCCGGACGGTTGGTCATAATTGACAAGCCTGTGGTTGCGTCTGCCGCGCCCCAGGTGGAAATAATGTCAACCTGTGCCAGAATAGAACAGTTGCTAACCGCGCGTCTGCGTCCCGAAGACAGTCCAGATTATATATCGCATCTGCGTAATGCCGATACGTACAGCACATTGGCCGATCGGGGATGTGCCGAAAACGCCGATATGTACACAACACTGGCGTTGCGTGAATTGGAAATCGCATCCGCGTTACAGCCAACCGAAAATATGTTGGAATCAGATGCGCAAATCGTTATCGATACATTTAAAAAACTGGATATGCAACACGAAGCGCAAGAGTTTTTGAATAAAATCGAAAAACTGATTGATCCCGCGACAGACTTTATATTGCAAATGGAACAGATAATAAATGAATAAACGCGTTATAAAAATTTTTGCGTGTCTGGTGGGTATTTGTGTCGCGGTGCCTGCGATTGCGGCGGATACCACGGTTGCCGGTCGTACCGAAACAGACTGTGACACGATTAATGCACGTATTAATGAACTGCAGGCAATTGAAAACCCTGATGATGCCGTAACGACGGAATTGACCGGGTTGCGCGCAACGTATCGCAGTAATTGTGTGCAATCTGCCGCCGGTCGCAGAACGTCTGGACGGGCAGGGGTGCTGGCCCCGGCGGCATCTGTTCCTGCGGCGGTGACGGTGGATGTGCCTGTGGTTGCCCAGACACCGTACAGCGTGTTGACAGAATATTTAACAGCGCGACGAACATTGTGCGATGAATTGGCGGGGAATATGGTAACACTGGCGGACGCTGGGGCCGCGGCCGACGAATTGGAACAACTGCAAAATCAATATGATGCAGATTGTGTCGATATCGACCGGTCCGCAACTGTTGAAATTGACCCGGATGTGGCCGCGGCAAATATGGCCGCCGGTCTGTGCCCAGATGGCAGTAATCCAAACAGATTTGGTTGCTGTGACGGGGAAACGTTCAAAGATTTAGGAAATTTAGTTTTTGCATGCTGTCCGGATGATGGGGGCGAATGTCATACGCCACTGGATGGCGCCGGTGCAATATAACACCAATAATTAAAACCAAGGGAGACCAAGTATGAGAGAGAAAACACCAAAAACCAAACAGGAAAAAAAGACACATCGTCGGCGCGTGTGGTGGTGGCTGGTACTGGTTATATTAATATTGGCCGGGGCCACAGCATGGGTCTTGTATGATGGCGGAATAATCGGACAGCGTAATGTTGGGGACAGTTCTGGCCCAGTTGTCACAGATGTTACTGTTACAGAGAATACGGTTACCGCGCCTGAATCAACCGAGACCGCGGATAAATCAATCCGTTCGGCGTGCCAGGTTATTGAATCGACGTTACTGTCCGGAATTTATGACGATGATAACCCCAATTGGCAGTATCAACAACAATCTGCGGACATATATACGATATTGGCGCAACGCGGGTGTCCTGAAAATGCCCAATTGTTCCAGGATTTAGCCGCGCGCAAGCAGGCAATCGCAGATGGATTGCGCATGGCAACAGGTGAAACAGACAACGGCGCGATGACGACATTGGAATATCTGTATTCAGATGAAAAAATATGCGAAACGATTGAAAATCGCGTTATGAGAAATATTAATACGTCGGCATATTCTTATGATGATTTTTTGCAGAATGCCAAAACATACGCCACACTGTATGAATACGGGTGCAAAGATCATCGTGGGGCGTATATGCGCGCCGCGCTGCGCGAACTGGGGGTGGCGGTGGCACTGATGCCAACGGACAAGATGAGCCGCGATGAAATTATGACAGTTGTTGAAATCTGCAAAAGCCTGGGGGTCGCAGATGCCGCACATCTGATGGTCCAGCGTTTAAAGGCCCGCGGGTATGATATGGATTTCTTGTTGGAAATCGAAGACATTATACACGGCATTCGTTAGTGTATTGTTTGGGCCCTGTGCGAAATTTACTTGCGTTTAGCGAATTTTAGTATATAATCACAGGGCTTTATTTGTTGCGGGCATAGTACAAAGGCTAGTATGCAAGCCTTCCAAGCTTGAAATGCGGGTTCGATTCCCGCTGCCCG
>CALXPA010000055.1 GCA_944390185.1 uncultured Alphaproteobacteria bacterium
TCGTATGGATTGACCACCAGCCGCACCAGTCGCCAGTCGGCAATTCAACAGGGCACAACCGTCCGTACCAAGGTAGAGGCTGTCGGTCTGTACGACCAGGCGTGTTATGATGCGTATTTTGGATGCATGGACCAGTTTTGTATAACTGATAACGCCAGTGGTGGCGCGTGTACGTGCAGTGACGATATCACGGAATATGACCAGGAATTAACCGCCATAAAAGAAATCTTGGACGAGGCAAATCGTCTGCGCACGGAAGAGGTTGAACGTATCCAGGCCGGTGCGGATGCGGATATTATTTTTTCGGGCGAACGTCGATATGATGCGGACGGAAATATTCTGGACCTGGATGAAATGACCGAAGAAGAGGAAAAGGCGGCGCGCCGGGAAAGTCTGTTGGCGATGTTTAATACCAGCATATATGATGATGAAGAAGATTTGTTTAGCGAGTCATCCGTGGCAAATATGGCCGATCTGGTGGGCCAGGAATTGTACCAGGCCGCAAATGAACTGTGTCTGGCCCAGGTGCCCGATTCGTGCGCGGGTGATATGGTGTTCTTGCAACAGTTATATTCACGCCAGATAGTATCTGATTGTCTGGGATATAAAAATTCGTTGGCGGCCCAGCGGGATGCCGCCGAAGTTGAATTGGCCGCGGCCGAATCAGAGGTACGCGCCGCATTGCAAGAAAGTCTGGACAGTGCGAATAAATACGACCTGGGGCAGTGTATGGTCGAATTTAAAAAATGTATGCAGACCGAAGATGCGTGTGGTGAAAACTGGGAAAACTGTGTCGCAACAGTCGCCACAGAAAATATGCAGAATAATGCCGCAACCAGTACAGCGGGGACGACATACGAATCGGCGGCTACGTATGATATTACCGTGTCAACGATGGAAATCTTGGATACCAAGCGGCCGATTTGCGAACGCGTGCTGGATCAATGTGTGGCCGTGCGCGATATGGTGTGGCCGAACTTTCTGCGTGAAGCAGCGCCCACAATTCGTGTCGCAGAATCCCAGGCGGAATCAAAATTCCGGCAATCGTGTCTGACAAATATATCAGAGTGTATAACGAACGCGTGTCGTGACGATATCGCCGGCAAGGGTGTCGCAACAATGGATGCGTGTTTGTCACGGCCAGATATGGCACGCAGTTTCTGCAAGGTGGAAATTGACCCATGTGAACGTATGGAACCGCTGATCTGGGGATATGTCGAAGATAAATTGGCGGCAATGCGTGTCGATGCATGTACCCAAGAGGTCAAAGATTGCTTTACCGCAGATACACGCTGTGGACCGAATTTCGAAAACTGTATCGGTATGGATTACGATTATATCCATGATATATGTCCGATTGACAGTTTGGTTGTGTGCAAGGCGAATAATCCAAACTTTTCAATGGATGATTTGGACGATATGTTGATGGGATTGTATCTGAATATTGATAATTCAATGATGGATCAATGTCAGAATTTGGTTGACCAAAAAATGGCAGAGATTTGTGGCAGCACCACCGACTGTAACCGATTCGCTGCGGACGATACAATCGGTACGGGGTCATTGCGGTCACAGAAAGATGGCGATCTGTATCGTGTTACCGGTATGATTTCATTCGGCAGTATCAAAATGGGCGAAGGGGAACAGGCTGGCCAGATTGATGTCAGTGAATATATAGAACAGATAAAGTCACGTAACGCCGATGTCGCAGATTCAGAAGGTATCATCGCATCAATAGAAGAAGAACTGAACAATATCGCAGGTACGATAAATCGTACTATATCGATGATATCCGAAGATCCCGAGATACAGTATTGTGTAACAGGTCGCAGTCTGGAACAAATAACCGGTGAAGAAGGTGCCAAAACCACGGGACGTTTTCCGAACCTGTTGAACCAGGTGAAAATGCAGATTGCCGTGGCCGCCCTGCGCCAGGCCCAGGATAATTATAACGAAAAGTTGAATACCGCGATTGCCCAGGCCACACGTGATGCATCCGTTGATTTGGCACAATACATGTGTCAAAAAATTGCCGAAAATGGCGGCGACGCATCAGGTATGACGATTGCAGAATCTACGCCACTGACGACGCCGTATTCGATTAGTTACGATGTTGGCGTCGGATTGACCGCCGAAGATTTGACACGTGGTGGTGCGGGTGTCATCCAATCTGGTGGCGCAACGTTCGTGAACAAGGGCTATCTGGGTGGTGGTGCCAGCATAGATGGTGGCGGTATGAGCAAGGAAGTTACCGCGATATTCAGTCGCGATACACGTACATGCCATATCTGTACAACGATAACAACAGAAAATTGTAAAACAACGGGCAGTGTCAGTTGGTTCCATAACAATCGTAATGTTGATTGTACAACAGAAACATCAGGACCGGTGTGTGAAGACATTGTGATGTAGTATATAAAACCCGCGTCGTGCGGGTTTTATAACTTAAATAAATTCCTAGACATTTTATAAAAGAAGTGTGATATTATATATAGGCAAACGAACAAAAGGGGTAATGCATGAAAAAAATATCAATTATGGCAGTAATCTGTGCAATGGCGGCGGGTGCGGCACACGCGGATTTTAAGCCAGATACACCACAGGCTGCGTCACCAATGGGTGGCTTTGTCGGGGGAACTGAAAATATCGTCACCGTCAGCCAGGTAAAAGAAATGCGCGATGATACACCCGTGATTCTGCAGGGGCACATTGTGCAACGTATGGGCGAAGAAGACTATTTATTCGAAGATTCAACGGGATCTATCACGGTTGAAATCGATCGCAAAGATTGGCGTGGCCAAACAGTATCGCCATCTGATACAGTCAAACTGTATGGCGAGGTTGATTCAGGTCTGTTCAAAACAGATGTTGATGTCGACTATGTAGAAAAATTGTAATACAGGCGCCCCGTTTGGGGCGTTTTTTTTGAATAATTGTGTTGATTTTTTGTTCTGATGGGTGCATAATCGGCCTGCTTGCGTATGATGTTTGCGGAGTGTAGCTCAGCCTGGTAGAGCGCTACGTTCGGGACGTAGAGGTCGCTGGTTCGAACCCAGTCACTCCGACCATGAAATAGAGACGCCCAAAATGGGTGTTTTTGTTTTTTCTCTTTTACATGTGAAAAATATCTGCAATACTCTGGGATGGTGGTTACATAAAAGGATACAGCAGTATGTTTGCACAAAATTTTTTGAAAAAGACAGAATTCGATAATTATGATGATTATATTCAAAATGGTGCGCCCATTGTGCCGGATAATTTTAATTTTGCATATGATGTAATTGATGTTTTGGCGCACCAAGAACCGGATAAGCTGGCGCTGTTGTGGACCGATGATTCGGGCGAAAAAAAGCGGTTTACGTTCCGGGACCTGGGGCGTATGTCCAGTGCGGCGGCGAACTTTTTGGCGTCGCGCGGGTTGGTGCGCGGGGACACAGTGTTGCTGTTTATGCGGCGGCGTTGGGAATATTGGATTTTAATGCTGGCGATGCACAAAATGGGGGTGATCCCAATTCCGTCAACAAACCAGCTGAAGGCCGAAGATATCGAATATCGTATCGCCCAGGCGGATGCCAAGGCAATTATTGCCTTTGATGATGGGCATATCGTGAACGAAATCACCGCGGCAATTGGCGACAAAAGTGTGCAATTGATGTCAAATACAGATGTTGCAAATGCGCTGGATACAATGCCGGATACTTTTGCGCGCGTACCAAATGAAAATACAGATACAATGGTCATATATTTTACCAGTGGCACAACAGACATGCCGAAAATGGTGGCGCATAATTTTGTATATCCGTTGGGGCATCTGAATACCGCCCTGTATTGGCAGCGTTTACACGATGACGATATTCACTTTACATTGTCTGAATCAGGATGGGCAAAATGTTCTTGGGGCAAGATGTATGGCCAGTGGCTGGCCGGGGCGACGGTGTTTGTGTACGATTTTGCGGGTATTGCAACGGCGCACGATTTGCTGCACGCCATGGCGGACAATCATGTCACGTCGTTTTGTGCGCCACCGACGGTGTACAAAATGCTGATACATGCGGATTTTAGTAAGTATGATTTGTCCGCACTGGTCAAGGCCGATGTCGCTGGCGAGGCCCTGAATCCAGAGGTTTATGAACGCTTTTACAATGCAACGGGGATAAAACTGCACGAAGGTTTTGGACAAACGGAAACATGCATCATGTTGTTCACAAACCAGTGGATGGAACCCAAACCTGGCAGCATGGGAAAGCCGGCCGCTGGATGGGATGTGTTGTTGCTGGACGAAGGTGGACGGCCTGTGCCTGCGGGGACCGTTGGGGAGATTTGCGTATCGCTAAAAGGTATGCGGCCGGTCGGGCTGTTCCAGGGATATCACAAAAATGAAAAACTGACGGCCAAGGCGTTCCGTGACGGTATATATCATACGGGTGACGTCGCATATCGCGATAATGATGGGTACTATTGGTTCGTTGGGCGTAATGACGATTTAATCAAGACGTCTGGATATCGGGTCAGCCCGTTCGAAGTCGAAAGTGTGCTGTTGGAACATCCGGCGGTACGCGAAGTCGCGGTGACTGGTATCCCGGACCCGTCGCGCGGTATGGCGGTCAAGGCCACGATTGTATTGAACAAATATTTCCAGGGTACAGATGTCTTGGTGCGGCAATTGCAGGACCATGTTCGGGCACGTACGGCGGCATATAAATATCCGCGTGTTATCGAATTTGTGGACAGTTTACCAATGACAATTTCTGGCAAGATTCGGCGCGCGCTGATTCGTACGCTGGACAGTGCCAAGGATACAATTATCGAACCTGTGAAAAACGTAATCGGCCTGGGCAAGGATGAAGAAAAATAGCCCGGTCCGGTGTTGCGGCACCCGGGACGTTTCGTATTGCAAAAAAGTGCGCAATGTGATAGAATTCTGGGCAAGAGCAGGGAAAAGAACTATGCCTAATCTAAAC
>CALXPA010000056.1 GCA_944390185.1 uncultured Alphaproteobacteria bacterium
ATCCCGTGGTCAACCAGCACCCCACAAAAACATTCGTTTTTGCGGGGGCCCCGCGCCACGGGATGACAAATAAGAGAGAACACTGAGGGTCAAGTCGCGGGATGACAGAAAAGACAAATACCGGACGTAAAACCTGCGGTGCATTGGATCCCGGCCTGCGCCGGGATGACGACAGAGGGGGCACTGGGGCACACGGGGAAAAGTATCGCGGGATGACATAAAAAATGGGGCGACGAACGCCCCGTCTTGCATAACCTATAGTAACCCAGCCGTAGAATATAAATTCGAACGGTATGTTATGTTCTTGCTGCTGCTGCCCTTCATATTATTTGCGCACATATATCCGCACTTGGTCGAACATTGCGAAACCGTCGTTGCGTATACCCATCGGCAACGACGTTATATGATATTCCAAATCGGAACACAAGGATTATTTGCAGACCATACATAACCCACTGATTATTGCACAATAAGTCATGAATAAATAATATACCCGTTCACCAAAATTCTGGTCCAAACCGATTTTCGATTCGTTTTTCCCATTGTCAACGCGACAGATTTTCAAACAAAAAAACGCGGGCAAATTTGCCCGCGCCCCATAACGATTACCGTCCCATACGCCCAATTATCAGGCATCATCATCGACATCGTCGTCATCATCAACGTCCACCGCGTTCAGATCGATTTCTTTTGGGACACCCAAAATATCTTCTATCTTTTCAGACGCCGCATCCAAATCAATTTTGTGCAAGACGGCGAATTCCTGGGCCATACGTTCCAGTGCACGCAAATACAACTGGCGCGCCGAAAACGTCATTGTGTCCGCCGCGCTGCGCCGTTGCAGGTCACGTACAACCTCGGCCAATTTCATGGGGTCGCCAGAATTTATATTTTCTTCATATTGTGCGGCCCGACGCGCCCAAATCATACGCTTGGCCCCGGCCTTGCCCTTGGCTGACGCGATTGCTTCGTCCATTTTTTTAATTGTGGTCAACGGCCGCAGGCCAGAAATCTCGGCCCGTTCCACCGGCACACGCAGCGTCATATGATTGCGTTCAAAATCAATAACCAGCATTTTTATTTTTTGGCCACCGATAACCTGTTCTTCCACCCGGACCAATTTTCCGACGCCCTGGGTTGGATATACGACATATTGTCCGGCCTTAAAATCAACTTTTTTACTTGGCATAATGGATACCCTTTAACAGTTGCCATTCTCTCTGTCCCGTGCATTATACCACAAAAAAGCAGAAAAACAAATAAATGACATCAAGAAAAAACGCCACCCGTATCCAGGTGGCGGAATATAACCATTATCTGATGGCGCGGCGCAACGTTCCACCTGTTCGGCGGATACTGGACTGGTGCGCGGCGGATGTATTAACCACCTCGGTCGTGCAGATCCATTCATTGCCCTGCAGAATCGCGGTCTGGCCATCTGGACAATCCGGCTGTTCCAGACGCCATGCAAAACAGCTGCCTTTTTGTTGGGACTGGTACGTTGCGTTATCTGCCCCATCGTACGTGTACGCCCCGTATTCTGGATTCCAATATCCCGGGGTTTCGCCACTGCACCAACGGCGATCGCCAAAGCATTCAACACAGTTATTATCGGCATCGCACAATTCCATCGGATACGCCGTATCCATATATCCAGAATTGGCGCGATCCCCACTGCCCATTACCTTGCCCGTTTCCAGGTCACGACACCACAGCTTTTCACATTCCATGGCATCGATGCCGTCAACATCACTGTGTGGCACCAATATATAACCCGGCCCACACGTCGCCGCATCGCCCGCAATCACACTACCGCCCAGGAACACCGCCCCCAGCATTAAAAAAGGAAACAAAAATCTTTTCATCTTTCTCTTCTCTTTTTCTCGCATATTATACCACATTCTGTGCGTTGTATGCAAACAGCTTTTTTCAATAAAGATATGGCGACACCACTGGCCGCCATCATCACACTATTGCCCCAACCCCGCCGGCGAGAATCGCCCAATATTATTAAACAGCTCCTGGATTGCGTTCAGTTCAATTGCCGCCGGTATTTCTGTTTCATCTTCGGATATCATGACATCAGGCAAATCCTGGTCATGCAGCACGCGTATCTGTCGGACATTTTTCCCATCAACCCACGCCAACAACACCGTCTGGTTATCATACTGTAACGGCAACGGCCCACGATAGTTTTCATCCACGCCATAGTAAATCCACACATCGTCACCATAAATTGTTGTAACCTGGGGCGAACCGATTTCACGCGTTAAATCGTCGGTGGTTTTAATATCTGCGACAATCGATTCCAGATTCGCCGGAAAGACATAACCGCGATGCTTGGTCTGGAATGTACATGCCGCAACACACACTGCAAAAATCAACATAAATTTTTTCATACCCCAAACTTACACCAAAACACCATCCATACGCAACAGAAAAAGTGCCCCCGCACACGCCCTGAAATTACGACAGTCTTAATTGATATTGGCAATTAGTCTGACCAGACTGATATCGACCCGACGTATCAGATCCCGTCACAATCGCCGATGTATCATACCGACATTCGTCAACAAACGTCTTGGGCAATTCGTCCGTATTACCATCTGGACATGCCTGGCATGAATATGCCCCCCACATATCTGTCGGGCACACCATTGGTACGCACGAATATGGACAGATTCCCGCGGCCGCGTCTGATGCATCCCACGCCATTTGAAATATATTAACCAACAATTGCTGGGCCGTGTTATAATCACCCGTATTGCGCAGATTATTAAACACATCTACATATCTGGCCAGCAATCCTGCATCGTACCATGTCGGACCATATACCCGATTAATTGTCGACACATGCCCATTGCACTTGTTCATGTCATTACCGAACAGCGCCGCAAAATCCGGATTATTCAAATCACAAATAATATCCTGTAATGTCTGGGTATTCGCAAAGGTACCATTCTGGGCATAATAACGTGCCTGGGTGTGCATGATATTGGTGGCACGTTCACATCCCTGGTACTGGAACACATTACAAACAATATTTTCATCATATGTATAATCCAACCAGTTCCAAAATTCCGCGTCACAAAACCCCGCGAAATTCGAACTCCACAGGCCTGTTTGCAGCGCTTCGATCAATCCATTCGCGATGTCCCGCATTGGTCCACCAAACACCATTCCATAATGATCGGTAAATTCCATCATCAATGCCATGCATGCTTTGGACGCCTCGAACCAGTCACATTGGACACCCGATTCATATGGACACGCCGACACCGGCGGATGCGGCGGCACCCCCGGATAATTCGGATCAACACGACTGATATTTAACCCCAAATCATATACACAAAACTCGGCCGCCTTTTCCAGGGTGATATACCCCTCTTCGAACAGTTCTGGGAAAAACGTGTACAAAACGCCTTCCCAATCGACATGCCCATCCTTGGCATTCGCACCGTATGGACGCAGCGCCTTGTAAATTTCATATACGCCAGAACATATGTCATTACCATATCGGGCCCCAGTGACCAGTTGACTAATAATATCCGTCAATTCGTCACGCTGGGCATATCCAACCAACACCTGAACCTGTTGTTCTGGCGTCCATTCCGCCCCCCAGACTGGGGGGGGGTAAAAAACCCCAGAAATCCGGCACTTAGCGCGATTAACAACCTTTTCATACTGTATCCCAATGACGGTAAAATTTTATGAATTTCATTCTCGGTGGGAATTATTACACCACGCCCGCAACCATGGCAAGGGATTTTTTATAAAAAAACGGGGCCCCGGCCCCGTTCTCTATCCTTCGCCATTTTCTTTGACGGCCGGCGAATTCATCATCGCAAAGTGCGCAATATACTTTTTCAATTCGCTGCGATAATGATTATTTTCTTTGGCCATTTCAACCAACCGGTCAAAGTGTGGATTCGCCGCACGCGCCGCACCGAATCGACTCTCGGTCTTTAAAAAGTCTTCCAATGGTATCGGATTATCCACATTTGAATCCATGGTCAACGGACTGTGCCCATCGATAATCAGCGACGGATCGAATCGATACAACGGCCATGCGCCTGTATTCACCATCTGGGTTTCGTGCTCAACCGCATTCTGCAGTGCGAATCCATGTGCGATACATGGCGCATATGCCAATATGATTGATGGTCCGGGGAATGCCTCGGCCTCGCGCAGGGCACGAATCGCCTGGGCCTGGTTCGCCCCCAGTGCGATTTGCGCAACATACGCACCCGACATCATCGCAATCAGTCCCAGGTCTTTTTTCGCATGTTCTTTACCACCAATGGCAAATTTCATACTGGCACCGAACGGCGTGGCCTTGGACTGTTGCCCACCGGTGTTGGAATACCCTTCGGTATCCAGAACCAAAATATTCACATTTTCACCACTGTGCAATATGTGGTCCAGACCGCCATACCCGATATCGTACGCCCATCCATCACCACCAATAATCCACACAGATTTATCCACGATTTCGCCGACCAAACTGAGCGCCAATGCGGCACGTGGCGAATCGATTTTTTCCAATTGCGTCCGCAACTGCGTTTCGATTTCACGTTGCTTTTCTGGGTTACGTTCGGCAAAGATTTCTTCGACATTTGGTATATTCAGTTCGAACAATAATCCCTTTAACG
>CALXPA010000057.1 GCA_944390185.1 uncultured Alphaproteobacteria bacterium
GCGCCGGGCAACGTATCGTATGTGATTGACGCGGATCGCCTGTCACGCTTTGGTGGTGAATTCGGTATCGGATTGGCCGCCCAGTATCGTGGACTGGAAGTATCGTTGAACTATGACCTGGATCTGCACGAAGATTACACTTCCCAGACCGGTATGTTAAAGTTCAGATATGACTTCTAAAAAAATCCGAACGATAAAAATCCCTCGATTGAGGGATTTTTATTTTTTTACCCTGCCCCACCAGATTTTGTGGCAATCTTTCCTGTGGCAAAAAAGATAAAAATATTTAATAATCTGAATATGGAGAGCAGAAAAAATTTTCCCGCAACAATTGCATTAGTCAGCATTTTGTGTGCAAACGGGGCATATGCCTGTACTGGAATAACCCTGAAATCCGCCGATGGCGGTGTGGTTACGGCTCGCACCATTGAATGGGGCGAATCGGAAATGAAAAACATGTACACGATTGTCCCCCGCGGATATATCCAGCAATCAATGCTGCCGGGGGGCGATACGGGCGGCATGACATTTTCCAGCATGTATGGATATGTCGGTCTGGCGGTGGTGGAACCAGGCTGGGTTGTTGACGGCATGAACGAAGCGGGCTTGTCCGCGGGCTTGTTCTATTTTCCTGGATACGGCGAATATCCAGAATACGATCGTGCGGACGCGGCACGAACGATTTCTGACTTTCAACTGGTATCATGGATACTGTCGCGATTTTCCACCGTGGACCAGGTCCGCAACGCAATCCAGGACGTTCGCGTAACCAGTATTGACCCACGTGCATCAACCGCCCACTGGCGCGTAACCGAACCATCGGGCAAACAAATAATCATCGAAATCGTTGATGGCCGCCCCCAGGTGTACGACAGTCAATTGGGTGTGCTGACCAATTCGCCCGAATATCCGTGGCAGTTAAAGAACCTGAATAATTACGTGAACCTGATTCCAGGAACGGCGGGACCGGTCCAGTTTGGACCGATAACACTGCGTGCGTTTGGTGCCGGGTCTGGATTCTTGGGATTGCCGGGGGACTTTACCCCACCATCGCGATTCGTTCGGGCGGCGTTTTTACAGAATTATTCTATTCAACAAGATACCGCATACGATTCGGCGATGCAGGCATTTCACATTCTGAATAATTTTGATGTACCATTGGGCACCGAATATCCGGTTGGCCGGGCCCCGGTCAATATGCCATCTGCGACCCAGTGGACTGTGGCGACCGACATGCACAATCGCGTTGTATACTATAACACGATGTACAACCGAACACTGCGTTCAATTGATTTGAACAAAATAGACTTTGCGACGGTTAAATTTCAATCGCACCCATTGGATACGATACAGGCCGAAACAATCATTCCTGTTCGAATCGACGCAACAACACCAAACACGTAAAAATATTTTTCTGGTGCGATTTGCCTTTTGCGTTTCTGGGGGTATAATTTTACCTGTACAAAAACCAAGGGGAAATATCATGAAAATAAAACCATTTGCAGGCGTACGTCCACCACGCGACATCGCGGACCAGGTTGCGTCACGCCCATACGATGTACTGAATTCTGTCGAGGCGAAAAATGAAGCCGGCGAAAAATCATTACTGCATATAATAAAGCCAGAAATTGATTTCGACCCAATTGCCGACGAACATAGCCAGCCTGTATATGACAAGGCCGTTGAAAACTTTAAAAAGTGGCAAGAACGTGGCTGGCTGGTCCAGGATGACAAAGAAATGTATTACATCTATGCCCAGACCATGGATGGCCGGACCCAGTATGGATTGGTGGCGGCGGCGAATGTCGACGATTATATGACTGGCAAAATAAAAAAACACGAACTGACACGGCGTGACAAAGAAGACGACCGCATGATTCACGTTCGGATTCAAAACGCGAACCTGGAACCGGTGTTCTTTGCGTACCCAGACGTCGACGAAATGAACAAAATTATTGCAGACTATGTGGCATCGCACGCGCCAGAATATGACTTTGTTGCCCCCGACGGTTTTGGCCATACATTCTGGAAAATCGACGACGACCAGATTATCGGCCGTATAACGGAAATTTTCCGTAATATTCCGGCACTGTACGTGGCCGATGGTCACCACAGAACCGCCGCCGCCGCACGTGTTGGCGCCGAAAAACGTGAACAAAATCCGAATCACACAGGCGACGAAGAATATAACTATTTCTTGGCGGTTATTTTCCCCGCCAGCCAGCTGCACGTTATCGACTATAACCGTGTTGTGCGCGATTTAAATGGTCTGACGCCGAATGAATTCTTGGACAAGTTACGCGAATCGTTTGACGTTGTTGACATGGGTACTGATATTTACAAGCCGAATAAACTGCACAACTTTGGGATGTATCTGGATGGCCGGTGGTATTCGTTGACGGCCAAACCCGGCACATATAACGACAATGATCCGATTGGTGTGCTGGACGTAACAGTACTGTCCAATCTGGTGTTTGACCAGATACTGAACCTGGGCGATTTACGCACCAGCAAGCGAATCGATTTTGTTGGCGGAATCCGCGGTCTGGGCGAATTACAGAAACGCGTTGATTCGGGCGAAATGGCGGTGGCGTTTGCAATGTACCCGGTTACAATGCAGCAAATCATTGACATTGCCGACACGGGCAACATCATGCCACCCAAGACAACGTGGTTTGAACCCAAACTGCGCAGTGGTTTGGTAATACACAAATTGTCATAACAAAAACGGGGCAACGCCCCGTTTTTTTATACTACGCCCCCAGGCCGGTCAAACGATATGAACATGTCTCGCCACGGGTAAATGTCCCGCTGTTATTCGAACCAGGAACGGTCTGGTCATACGTTCACAATTGGGTGCCAACAGTCCACACGCATTAACAACATTCATCTGGCACGATTCCAGACCATAATCCAATGTATACCAAAATTCACTGTTCCAGCCATCAAACTCTGCCCGGCAAAAGTATTGTTGGGCATCACCCTCGCTTAAGTCACGGCCACTGTCCAGGGCCTCTGCCATCATCCACATAAAATCAACAAACGGATTGTCAAGATCATTATCGCCCGCGACACTGGTCAGCAACATTGCACATCCACGGGCGGCCCGAAACTGGGCATCTTCGACACTGTCTGCCTGGCACGCAGAACATGGACGTACCTTTTCCATGGTATCGCGCTGCGTACCGAATTGGTTTGCACAAAAATTTATCGCGTCACTGACCAAAATTGTCGTTGGATCACCTGCCGCCGCAGTCGATGATATAGCATTAACCCAATTTGCCCCCAACGGTTTCAACATTAAATACACTTCCCACATTGCGGAACATTCTGGTAATGCCAACTCGCTAGATTCCACCTCTTGGAAATAGCTATCCCAATAACCAGATCTATATTCCAACATCAATAGATTGTAGGTATCCGGGTCCGCCTGGGCCGGCGCAATAAATCCAGCAAACACGCACAACAAAACGACAAAGATTTTTTCATTTCACGCCCCCACAACTGACCCCAGCCTCATTATTCCATTACCGTGATGATGTCCAACGGACATATAACCTCGGCATCATAAAACTCACCAGAATTATTGGATCCTGTTCCGGAATTGGTTTGCGTTATACATTCGTCAATAAAAGATTTGTTTGCGGTTGACGCCTGGTCCTGGGGGCACAGGTGGCACACAAAATCACCCCATTGATTCTCCTGGCATTCGGGGTCATAGCCCCAGCAAACCTCGGTACAATATGGCGTACTGTTTTGACAGTAATTTAATACCCCCTTGATAATATTAATGGCACAGTTCGTTTCCAGCATTCCACCGGCCTCGTCATCGCCATATCGACACCGTTCGTATAATTCTTGCAACATGCCGCTGTCAAAATTATTCTGCCAGCATGACCAGTAACGCCCAACAATACCGCGTACAATCTGGTCACATACCGCGCCAGAACCGAACATGTTGTAAAACAAATCCCCGTTGTACAGGCATATTGCATTACTCAAATTTTCTGCCAGTTCGTACATATCCATGCTGAATACCCTGTCATAGTCATTGAATCCATTGTCCGACCCCATACGCGACATCACATGCATTACGGTATCAACCTGTTGACAGTCATATTGCATGGCGGTGCTGCATTGCGTGGGATATTGGTGAAAACTGGACCAAAAATCACTGTTCCCCATATCCTGGCCATCACAATAAAACGACGACGCCACCCCCAGCACGGAATCCCAATCCATATCAGGCCCGTAATACAGAACCTCGCTGTTAATCTCGGCCGCGACGCCACCCATCGAACCATCACGAAAATCCATCAGAAACACCATGCACCCCAGTGCTGCATCCAGACCGGGATCGCCACTGATTGTATATTGTTCACAGCTGCCCTGGGGGTTATATGGACACGGCGTTTCCATCTGGTCATGCAG
>CALXPA010000058.1 GCA_944390185.1 uncultured Alphaproteobacteria bacterium
GCACCGGTAAAGTTTTCATGTTCGGCCGCGGTGCCACGCCGAATTTGTATTTGTCTGGACAATAAAATCTCCTTTGGTTTATGGTTGTCTGGTTGCAGAAAATTGTTATATAATCATTCTATGACAAATTCTTATACAACAGGACTGGTGGCTGAATTCGTCGCGCGGATGTATCTGCGTCTGCACGGGTTTCGTATTGTAAAATCCCGATATGTGACCGGACGCAATACTGGACGTGCCGAAATCGATATCATCGCACGACGCGGCAATTTATTGGCTTTTATAGAGGTCAAGCGTCGCAGTGATATCCGTACAGGACTGGACGCCATTACCCCGCCCCAGGCCATTCGTCTGCGCCGCAGTGCAGAAACATATATCGCGCAAACCCGATGGATGGGCGATGCACGATTTGATGCGATTGTGGTCGCACCACATAAAATCCGCTGGATTCGCGGGGTGATATAATCAGACTTGCATGTTGAATGTTTATCTTGTATAATCCACCTGTGCTGATTACGAAAAGAAGGAGAACCATATGAAAAAAGTTATGTTGGCATTGTTTGCGGTACTGACACTGTCTGCGTGCATGGGACATTATAAACAGGGTAATTGCGAATACGATTTCTTGCTGCACAAGGATATTTCTATTTCTAAATGGATTGGTGCGGCAACTGGTTGCTAAATTACGACGCCCCAAAATGGGGCGTTTTTTGATGCGTATTCATTTGTGCGCCAGCACAGACATTATTATTTGTGTCGCTGCGCGACGAGTTAATTAACCTGGGCCCCGCGATCAAGTCGCAGGGTGACAAGGGGAATGCCTGCGGCGCAATGGATCCCGGCCTGCGCCGGGATGACGACAGAGAGGGGCCGCGGGTCCCCGCAAAAACGGATGTTTTTGTGGGGTGCTGTTTGACCACGGTGACCGACGTTCTTCTTACTTGTCATCCCGTGGCGCGGGGCCCCCGCAAAAACGAATGTTTTTGTGGGGTGCTGGTTGACCACGGGATCCAGGTGAATAGAGTCCTGTGCGCCAGCACAGACATTATTATTTGTGTCGCTGCGCGATGAGTTATTTAACCTGGCCCCCGGTGTCTGCATCCACTCACGCGACACAACTTTTACAATTTAAACTGTGCTTATTGTATCACGGCGGTTTTTATCAAGGCCACGTCTTCACGAATTGTGTCGATTTTTATCTGTAATTGCCCGATTCCCGTTTCCAATATCGTTGTTCGGTTTTCTAGTGCGGTCAGGCGATGATCCGCGCGTTCCAATTCTGCCAATGACGAATCTTGGCGCGCAACCCAGTATATCATGCCGGCAATAAATGCAATCAAGAACCAACTGTTGCGCAGAAAATCCACAATCCCCATCGCCGCGCTGGTTTGTGTTGTCATTTTACTTACCCCGTTCAATCATACTTTCAATCTGGTGCACCAGGGCACGTTGCGCCTCTAGCCCGCGCAGCTGTGCATCACTGGCGTCCGGCCCCAGCACACGTTCAACTGTTATCCGGCGCAAATGCTGCAACACCATCGCACCAGATGCCGTCGAAAATGTCCGTGCATAATTTTGTTCCAGTTCTTTCATAGTGCATTTCCCCCACGTTATAAAACAGTTTCTTCGATTGCCATCTGGGCAATGGGCGCAATGTATTTTAATTCTGCATCACTGTGCAGCGATATTTTATCAATCACCCCACGGCGCGCCAGTATCTGCAGCCCGCGTTCTACCAACGGGCGAATAAATTCATGCAACAGCCGCCCATATGTCGCCCCCAGAATCCGCATCATGTCTGCATTGCGCGCCATGATTTCCGTTGCGGTCATTTCTTTTTCACTTAACAGCCCCAGCCGGTCCGCCAACAGCGCATGTCGTATGCGTTCCCGCAAATCTTTCAGTACAATCTGGGACACATCAAAATTCGCCCCCGATGCCAGTGGTGTCAGACCCGATGAACCAACCGCTTTTGGAATAATTGCGCCCGGGGTCAGATTTATATTCGACAGGTTTATAACGCCGTCATCGTCGGCCTGCCATATGCCAGAAACCGCAATCGTTGCGTTTTTCAGCACCAGTTCGACAACCTTGTTCGCGGTTTTTATATCTGGCAATGCACGCAAGACTGGACCGCGACCGTACTGTTCGCCACTGGCCACCGCCCAGCGGAATATGATATAGGGATTTGTTTCAAACTGGCCGGTCGATACAATATTGTTTTCTATATCGCCGCCAACATCCAGCCACGCGGTAAAGTCTGTCCCGACCAGGCTTTGCACCAATCGCAGCGGGGTTTCAGGATCGTTCTTTATCGTATCGCGCAGATTTGCCGGCGGTGTCCACGATGGGTATTTTTCCATAACTTCGCGTGCAGGCATTGTCGCCATATGAAATACGGCGCCATTTAACACCGCGATATCACGCATAGGTATCGCCGTAAACGAAAATGCAGATGCCGATCCAATCGGATTTTCGGCCATAAACAGGCATGCTGTGCCCAGAACAATCAAATCCATATAACACTGGTGAATCGTCGTATAAAAATTAGAATCATTCAGGTTCGCCCGCAGTGCCATCGTCGCCGCAACTGCGTCGGGGGATTGGGCACTTTCGGGAACCAGCGATAACCACAACGATTCTGGTGGCGTCAGCAATGAATAAATAGACGCCGCCAGGTTATCTGTGGCGTCTGCAGCAGTTGCATCAAACAATGTCGCCGCATCATCGTCTGCCGTTGGCATGGTATAGCGTAACGCACTGTCCCATCTGGCTATCCATGGCGCACGCAAATCCAACGCACGCCGATACATTTGTTCAAGATTTTGTTTCATGTGTGTACCTCTTGTATTTAGATTTTAAATTCTGTATTTGCAGTAAATGGACGAATAGTCCCGCCCAATGGACGCACTGGCACAGGCGCGGCACATATTGCACCGGCAACCGCATCCAGACCATCATCGTGCCCAAGCCCACCCAATGGTGACCAGCCCAGCATCTCGGCAATCAGTGGGGTTGCCTGGATACGACGATGCGCATATAATCGCCCTGTGGTCAGTACTGGTTCAATTGCGTCCAAAATTCTGGTTTCTTTCTTGTCGTGATTGGTTATGCGAACAATGCCCATCGATACACTGCGGCGGCCTGCGACATCACGCATTATCTCTGGCAAGGCATTGCCCAGTCCGTTCGTTTCGATGCATATCCGATGCAATCCGTGGCGCAACAAAAAATCCAGTACCATTTCGCACTGGCGCGCCAGTGGATACAATTCATCGTCTGGGACCGTCAGATATACCGCATCATGAATAAATATCTGACGATTTTTATCGTCACGATACAGCAAGACACATACGCTGCCGTCTGATTTTTTTCGCCCAGACGATGGATCCCAATACGCCACAACGCCTGTAACCAGGTGTGGGCCAATTCGCGCCACGCGCCAGTCAAATTCATCGTCATACAAATGCAACGCATCCGGATCCAGACGTGCACGTTCAGGCGCGACGAATTTCAGCATCATTTGTGCGGAAAAATATCGGTCGCCCACCGTACGGCGCATTTCTTCGATACGCGAAATTGGGAAAACCGCGGGCCACGCAGGCGTACCATCACTGGAAATCACCGGAATCTTTAATTCACGATACCCGCGCAAAAAAGGCGTTGAAAAACTAAAATTTTTATATACCATATCTGACATGGATTTTACCCCGAAAACATTACC
>CALXPA010000059.1 GCA_944390185.1 uncultured Alphaproteobacteria bacterium
CCAGCGATTTAATGGATTTAATACATACCAGAAACCCAGAAGGCTTTGGCGATATGTTTGGTATCGATGGTTCTACGACGGATTATACCCTCAGACGTATTCTGGCACATATGGGGGAATGTTGGCAGAATGATACAGATTACCTTATAATGCAAGATGTCCGGGGACCATTGATACCAGATGTGGTACAAATCTTGAATAACAGCCGGTACAGTTCAGCTGGGTCCCGTGAACCATTGGCGTGGGAACCGGTTTACGCATCGTTGAAATATTGTGCAAGACAGTATCCCGATACCGCCGGGTTACTGTGTCGTGATTTTTGTACGCCCACACCATGTGACCAGTCGACATCGTGGGGTATGTATTCTTGCCAAACGTGTCCCGCCCGGTACGAGGCATTCAGTGGCATCAAGACGTTTGTCGATGAATGCCGCTATGTCATACCTGCGGGTACGGATTCTGATGAAACCGGCACATACGAATACAGCGCGGAACGTTGCAGTTACGAATTGCGTTATTGACAGGCTGTGGACAAGAATCCGATTTAAATGCCCGGCCCCCATATGCTATAGTTCGCACATGGGGGCATTCATATGGCAGACGAAACAATCACTTATGATATTTTTCCTGATGGACTGGGGTTTTATGCGAACTGTGCAGGACAGCATGTTGGTGAAATAACCTTTGTCCGCGTCGGCATAGACAAGATGATTATCGATCGCACCAGTGTTTCGGAAAAGTATCGTAATAGCCATATTGGATTAAATCTGGTCCGGTGCGCGGCAAAACTGGCGCGCGACCAACATCGCAAGGTTATCCCAATGTGCCCATTCGCCAGCGCCATGTTCAGTCGTTTTCACGAATTTGACGATGTGCGTTTTTTGCATACGCGATGATGTATTTGCTTGAACCAATATTATTTTTTTACTAGCATACACGCACGTCAAGGGGGATTGGATATGAACAAGAAATTGCGTGCCTGGCTGGTATTTTTAATCTTTTTAAATGGATACATCAGTTTGTCTTTGGAATTGGTCGTTCTGCGCCAGTTATCGTTCTGGGTCGGATCCAGCGCGGTCATCACCAGTATCATTATGGGAACGTTTCTGGGGTTCATGTCGCTGGGGTATTTTATGGGCGAATCTAAAAAGATTGCCAGTAAAAATATTCGTAATATCCTGTGCGTCAGCTTTTTGATAATTGCGGCCCTGGCACTGTTCGCGGCCAGTTTCCCATTTGTGCTGAAATATTTTATCTGGCTGTACCAGTGGGGCATGACGTCCAGTGTTATTCAAACATTTATTTATTCATTTGTATTCTTGTCTGTGGGGCCATTTTTATTTGGGTTTAATACGACGCTGTTGTCGCGTTGCCTGCATCGGTATAATACGAACTATACCGGCAGTATTATGGCCTGGGACACGATTGGTTCCGTACTGGGGTCATTGTTGACGACACTGATTTTGATGCCGTTTGTGGGTGTAAATAATACAGTGATGCTGATTGTGCTGTTGGCGTCGGTGGCGGCGATAATAACACGGCCACGTTGGTGGACGATATTAATCAGTATCGCGATAATGGTGCCGACGTTCATGGTAAATAACAACACGGTCCAGCGGGATCGGTACGGAATCTTGGTCAACAACGCGAATTCGACGATATCTGTTTTGCAGAACGGGGACACGCGGATTTTATCTATGAATGGTTTACCGATGTCTGTATATAATTCGCGCAGTGGTTCTATGGCGGAATATATAGACTATATCAATAATAACTTTATATATACCATGCCACGCGATCGTGTGCGCCGGATATTAGTACTGGGGGCCGGCGGATTTACAGCGGGTCTGGATGATACATATAACGAATATACGTTTGTTGATATTGAACATACATTGCAGGATGTCTCAGAACGCTATTTCTTGGGCCGGCCGCTGACGGATAATAAAAAGTTCGTTGTCCAAGACGCCAGCCAGTTTTTAAAAAACACTGCGGAACAATACGACATGATTTTAATTGATGTGTATTCTAATTCGTTCCAGGTCCCCGAAGGGTTCATAACCGCCGAATTCATGCAGCGTGCGAAATCGCGTGTTGCACCGGGGGGGATACTGTTGATGAATGTTATAACCAGTATGTCGTTCCAGGACAAATATGCCCAGGTGTTTGATAATACATTCCATACGGTCTTTCCATATAATACCCAGCGCCAGGTAATCGGGTTTGTTAATCCATGGGCCCCAGATAGTATTGCGAATATTATATATATCTGGTACAACCGCGAAAACGATGGGCGTATATATACGATAAACAAGACGCCGGTAATATACGACCGATACATTAAATAAAAATCCCCATGTGGGGATTTTATTTTTTAGTGTACGCCAATACATACGGCACCAGTGCCGCATGGTCTGTATCGCCGAACCATTTGCGCGGGATGATGATACTGTTATGTTGCCCCGCAGACAGTTTTGGTTGCACCGTTGCGGTTCTGGCATTTATAATTTCTGGCAATACAACAGATATTCCGTTCATTTGTCCGGGTATAATAAACGTCACACAATCGCCAGATTTTATTTCGTTTCGCAATTCCATTGTGATGGCGTCCGAATCTGTTGCGACGATAACGCCGGCCGCGTGCCACCCAGACGTACTGCGCGCGGTGTCATAGTTGTGTGCATCTGGCCCCAGTTGCCCATCAAAGAACGCCGTGGTATATCCGCGTGTCTCCATCCGATTCAGTTCATCCATGAACGGCGTCGGGTCAAAGTGTTCCGGGTCACGTGCATATGTGTCCATCGCGGTGCGATACGCATGTACAACAGTCCCGACATAGTACTCGCTGCGGTTTCGCCCCTCGATTTTCAAGGAATCTGGTCGTGATTGAATTACTTCGTCCAGTCGCGGCATTAAGCACAAATCGCGCGAATTCAGAATATATGCGCCATGTTCATCTTCGTCCAGTGGCATTTCGACACCTGTTTCGTGTTCGCGCAAAATCACATCATACTTCCACCGGCACAGCTGGGCACACGCGCCGCGATTTGCCGGTCGCCCTGTGATAAAATTTGACAACAGGCATCGTCCAGAATAACTCATACACATTGCGCCATGCACAAAAATTTCCAGGCCGACATCTGGGCACTTTTCACGGATGGTTTTAAATTCGTTGTGTGATACCTCACGCGACAGCACGCACAGCCGCGCCCCGGCGTTTTGCCAGAACTTGACGGATTGCGCCGAACAAATATTCGCCTGGGTCGACACATGAATTGGTATGTTCGGATGATTTTGTCGGACCCATTGCATAACGCCCGGATCGGCGACAATCAACGCGTCCGGCCCCAGATAGTTTATTATCTCGCTGACCCGCGGCATATTTTCAAAATCGCGTTCATGTGCAAACAGATTGAACGCCAGATATACTTTGCGTCCTGCATCGTGCGCCAGTTGGATTCCACTGCGCACTTCGTCCACAGTGATTTTCGCCCGTGCCCGCATGGAAAATCCCGGCAGTCCGGCATAAATTGCATCTGC
>CALXPA010000060.1 GCA_944390185.1 uncultured Alphaproteobacteria bacterium
AACAAGCCAGGATATGAAAACAAAGTATTCTATGTATGGTTTGATGCGCCATGGGGATATGTTTCTATATCCCAGGCCGCAACCGACAACTGGGCGTCTTGGTGGAAAAATGATGATACGCACTATGCGCAATTTATGGGCAAGGACAACGTAAAATTCCACGCTGTTTTATTCCCGGAACAGCAATTGGCATTGGCCGATAACTGGAAAACTGTTGATCAATTAAAGGCCATGAATTTCTTGAATTTCGAAGGTGGCAAATTTTCCAAGTCTGAAAATCGCGGCATCTTTTTGGACCAGGCGGTTTCTATCGCACCGGCGGATGCATGGCGTTATGCACTGATGGCATCTGCCCCGGAAACAGACGATACGAACTTTACGTTCGAACGTTTTGCCGATATTGTGAACAAAGACCTGAACGGTATGTTGGGGAACTTTGTGTCGCGCGTTTGCAAATTAACAAACAAAAACTTTGGCGATACAGTCCCAGTGGCGGGTGCGCGTGATACCGATTTAGACAACCAAATAAACGAAAAGTTGCGCGATTTAACGGATGCATTGGATGCGTGCGAATTCCGCAGTGCAATTGTTGCGTTGCGCAGTTTATATGCGATTGGTAACGAATACATGACCGTGCATGAACCATGGACATTGGTGAAAAATGGTGATGTGGTTGCAGCGGGTGCAGTGCTGAATCAATGTTTTCAACTGATTGATTTGTATGCGCGTGTGTCTGCGCCATTTATACCAACCGCGGCCGAAAAAATACGCGCCGTGTTTGTGGATTCGGAATTGGATTTATCGTGGCCAGATGAATACGCGCCACGCGTTGCGGATGGCGCAAAATTCATCGTACCAGAAAATCTGTTTTCGCGGATTGATGACGAAACGGTTGAAAAATTAACCGCGCAATATGCGCCAAAAACAGATGATGCGCCCCGGCCAATCGTTGCGAAAATCGTTGCGGTAAAAAATCATCCAACGCGTGATGACTTGCATATTCTGACCGTTGATGACGGCGTAAACGACGCATTGCAAATTGTCTGTGGTGCACCGAATGTGCGCGCTGGACTGGTCGGTGTTTTAGCACCTGTGGGGTCAAAATTGCCCGGCGCGAAAAAGCCCATTACCCAGCGCACTGTCGCCGGCGTTGAATCATATGGCATGATGTGCAGTGGCGCGGAAATTGGTGCGGGCGATGACACGGACAATATCATCGAACTGGGCGATGAAGCAAAAATCGGTACAGAATACACAGAAAAATGAAACTGGTGTTAATGTCTTGCTGTGCGCCATGCAGCGCGGGCGCGATAAAAGAACTGGCGGATGGGCGCATCCCGGGGGTGGATGATTTTATCGTTTTATTCTTTAACCCAAATATATTCCCGGCCGCCGAATATGACAAAAGATTAGCAGAACAAATACGATACTGTGAAAAACTGGGCGTGAAATACGCGATTGGCGAATATGACCACGCGGCATGGCGTGATGCCGTACGCGGTATGGAAGATGCCCCCGAACGCGGTGCGCGGTGCAGTGCGTGCTTTAAATTCCGATTTGAATACGCACGCCAGTGGGCCGCCGAACACGGATATGATGCGGTGTCGTCTGTCTTTGGTGTATCGCGCCACAAAGACCAACACCAGGTGGATAGGGCAGGGTACGATGTATTATCTGATGAATACATCCCCATAAAGTGGGACGAACAATTGCGGTGCGAAATTAATCGGGCGTCTGATTTTTATCGGCAAAAATACTGTGGGTGCGAATTTTCTATGCGACGCGACGCAGATAAAGTGCAAAATCCGGCTAAAATCATCCCCGTCAGATAATATTTGCGCATCGCGCGTTTCAATTCTATAATTATCCCGATAATTATCAAAGGAGTATGTATGTCATCTATACTGGTTTTCCCGGGCCAGGGCTCGCAGGCCGTTGGTATGGGACGCGATTTATATGATAACAATCCAGATGCACGCGCCGTATTTAAAGAGGTTGACGATGCGTTAAATCAAAAACTGTCGGACATTATCTTTAATGGTCCGATGGATGAATTAACACTGACCACGAATGTCCAGCCTGCAATCATGGCGGTATCAATTGCCATGTTACGCGCGTCGGGCATCCCGTTAACCGAATATGTCGCGGGGCACAGTTTGGGCGAATATACCGCGCTGTGTGCGGCGGGTGCGCTGTCGGTTGGTGATACTGCGCGTCTGCTGCGTCTGCGTGGGGATGCGATGCAGCGTGCGGTACCGGTTGGTGCGGGATTAACCGCTGTGATACTGGGGCTGGATATCGACCAGGTTCGTGACATCTGTGCACAAACCGATTGTGATGTTGCAAATGATAATTCCCCCGGCCAGGTTGTTATTTCTGGTGCGCGCGATGTGGTAGAGGCAACAATGGCCGCCGCCAAAGACGCGGGCGCAAAACGCGCAATGCCGTTGGCTTTATCTGTACCCGTTCATTGCAGAATCCAGGCGCCCGCCGCGGATGAGATGCGCGCCGCGCTGGAAAAAATTGAAATCAAAACACCAACAGCAACATTGATTTCTAATAAAACCGCCGCACCAATGACAGACCCCGCAGAAATAAAAGAAGCGTTAATTTATCAAATCACGCATGGTGTGCGGTGGCGTGAATCAGTCTTGAAAATGCACGAATTGGGAATTACAGAAACGATTGAGGTTGGACCAGGCGCGGTATTAACTGGGCTGACCCCGCGGATTTGTTCAGATATGACATCAAAAAAGTTGGAGATATAAAATGTTTGACTTAACAGGTAAAGTTGCATTAATTACTGGCGCAACTGGTGGTATCGGTGGCGCAATTGCAAAACGTATGAAAGATGCCGGCGCAACCGTCGTTGTGTCTGGCCGCAGTATAGATAAATTAAATGCCCAGTTTGATGACGCATATATCAAGATTCCAATTGATTTGGCGTCGGATGGCGGTGCAATTGATTTGGTTGCATCCACCATTGATACTGCTGGTAAAATCGACATTGTTGTAAATAATGCCGGAATTACAAAAGATACCCTGCTGATGCGTATGACGGATGACCAGTTTGATGATGTTATAAATACAAATCTGCGGTCTTGCTTTAAAATGTGTCGCGCGGTTATTATGCCAATGATGAAACAGCGCAGTGGTCGCATCATTAACATGGCGTCCATCATTGGCGCAATTGGTGGCCCGGGCCAGGCGAATTATGCCGCGTCCAAGGGCGGTATGATTGCGATGACAAAATCCATCGCAGCCGAGGTTGGATCACGCGGTATCACCGCGAACTGTATTGCACCAGGATTTATCAAAACACCAATGACAGATGTTTTGTCTGATGAATTGAAAAAATCGTACCTGGCGCAAATCCCGGCCGGACGCTTTGGTGAACCAGATGATATCGCATATGCGTGCGTATTCTTGGCATCAGACGCGGCATCATATATAAATGGCCAGGTGTTACACATCAATGGTGGTATGGGACGTTTTTAATCAATGACAGAATTTGA
>CALXPA010000061.1 GCA_944390185.1 uncultured Alphaproteobacteria bacterium
GGATACAGCGAAGATGAAAAGGTACAAATCGCACGCGAACATTTAATTGCACGTGCCGCGCATGATACAGGATGGAATGTCGACAACATTGTCATCAGTGATGATGCCTTGCGTCACGTTATTCGCAACTATACATCGGAACAAGGTGTGCGCGAACTGCAGCGTGAATTAACCGCAATATTGCGCAGAACATTGCTGGAACACGATGGCGAAGATGTCAAAACCGAATTCACCCCACAAAAAATCGACGAACTGTTGGCGGTGCGTAAATCTGGGAATGTATCGCGTCGAATTGGATTTGGAATGCGAATCTGATATGGGGGAACAAATGATTTTAGTTATCAACACATCTGGCCCGGGACTGGAATTTGTATTAGACGATAAATACAAACATGTTGATACAGACAAACAATCTGTGGCCTTGGCGGGTGATGCAGAAAAGTTCATCCATGAATGTGGCGCAAAATGGTCGGACATAACAGCAATCGGCGTTATTGTCGGCCCCGGCAGTTTTACAGGAATCCGTCTGGGCATCGCGTATGCCAAGGGATTGGCCATGGGGTTAAATGTGCCTGTGGTGCCGGTGAATGCGTTTGAATTATACCTGTACGACGCCCCCGATGCATTTGTGGCAATTGATTCAGGACGCGGTGATTTCTTTGTTGCCGCAGATGGACTGGCGCCGCAAACGATGGATATTGACACACTGGAATCGCGCCAGATGGATTGGCCACGAACCGTTGGGCACAAACCATTCAATCTGAACAGTGCGATACCTGTTATTCGCAAAAAATTAGCAGACGGTAACACTGAACCCGTGGTGCCGATGTATTTGCGCCCCAGTTACGCCGAACAAAACAAGCATGCTGAATGAACTGGCACATCTTCATAAACTCTGCTTTCCCCACAAACCGTGGTCGGTATCTGATTTCGCGGACTTAAAACAGTCTGGCTGTGACATTATGGCCAGCGAACATGGATTTGTCGTGTGGCGTGTTGTCGCGGACCAGGCAGAAATTATCACGATTGGTGTGCATCCTGATGCGCGTGGCACAGGAATTGCGTCTGCAATGTTAACACTGGTTGAAAATGACGCAAAAAAACGCGGCGCAACAAAAATTTTTCTGGAAGTGGCAGAAAATAACGCCCCTGCCCGCGCGTTGTACGAACATAACGGATACGTGCGTATCGGCACACGACCCAAATATTATGACGGCACTGATGCCATTGTGATGGAGAAAAACATATGACCATACACATCCCCAGTGGCGCAAAACTGATTAAACGCGTACCACGTTCCCCGGACGCGCCATATGCGTGCATAGACGCGGACCATGTACCCACTGACACGCCTGCGATTGTGGCGTTTGGTGGCGAATTAACCCGCACACCACGCGACGCGAATTCTTATGCGAATTTGTTACAACGCCTGGCCGAAGAAAACAAAATCCTGAACGGCATAGATTTTTATTCGGTTGTGTACGATTTTGGTTCGCGCACCCCGGGTCTGGAACGTGCCGAACAGTTCCGTATCGCCGGTCGCCGCGTTGTCAACGACATACACCCATTATTACAGCAAGAACGTAACGATGCAATTCGCGCAATGAACCGTAATGAACCAACGGCGAACTATGTAGTCCAGCTGTATAATATTCTGCTGCGTCCACGTATTGTCAGCGAATATGACATGAAAACAAATATTTTCCAGACTGTTGAAAAGTTACATCGAATTATGTTCTATGCACACTGTCATGGTGCATCGACGATTTGGCAAATGGGTCGGTACATGCACGCCGATATGATTCAGATGGGGTTTGCGCCGCGCGACATACGACGCATTCAACAAGAATTGTTGGTTATACAGCACAGTCCAATCGCCCCGCTGGATAACCAGTATTTTACGACGCTGTCGTTCGCATCGGCCGAAGACACAATGATGCAAAATCACAATAATATGTTTGCACGATGGATGGATGAAAATTCATCAGATGTTATTCCGGCGTATTTTGCGCATGGCAATCTGTTTGTCGCCGGCCATTTAAACGAAATGTCATTCCAAGAACACGATCATTCTGGCATATTGTATTCGGCCGACACATCGTGGCCATTGACCCACGATGGGCGCGTGATATTTACCGCCGAACGTAACGCACTGGTACACGGCATGAAGAACATGATTGCCGGGGCCCCAGATTTGCCGTCGGTTGCAAAACTGGTCAATGGTGATATCGTAGATTTTAATCAATTACAAGAAAGCGGCGAACGGTTGTACAAAATCATGCTGGGCGATTTGCGGCGACAAAATTCAAGACGCGATCATCAAAAATAACATCACGCGGACGCAATGGCGATGCCACATGCATATCAGACGCACTGCGCGTACGTGACAATGCGACATACGTCTGGCCATGTGCGAACGCACCGCGCGAAATATCAACGACCACCGCATCCAGTGTTTTACCCTGGGCCTTGTGGATTGTCATGGCATATCCCAGGTTCAAGGGAAATTGTTTAAAACTGCCTACTTCATTTTCGTGCAATTTATCATTTTCATCACGAACATATTCTATTTTTTGCCATGTTTCTGGTCGCACAGACACCACATCATGCCCCAGGTTCAGCAATTCAACCGTAATTTCCCGACTGGATAAATTACGCACAACGCCCATCGAACCGTTATGCCACTTGTCACCATTTTTAACAAACACGACCAGTGCCCCAACCTTCAGCACCAGTTGCATCGGCGCGGGGACGTCACGTTCACTGAATGTGCCGGACAGTTCACCTGTATATATTATTTCTGGCGCGTTAATTTCGGCCAACCGGGATGCATTTATGCGTTCTGCGACGGCGCGGAACGGTGTAATTATTACCGCGTTATCACGGCGCGATTCGTCAGATATCTGGCACGCGTTAAAGAACCCCAGCGCCGACACATCATTGTGCCGCAAGCGTCCCAGATTTTCCAGCAATTCAGAATCACTTTGTCGATATACAATATCAAAATCACACCGGACAAAGCCTGCGCGCTGGTACACATTGCTGTCAAAAAAGTACGCACTGTCATGCCCGTATGCCGCACGATAATATTCCATTGCGTCGCGGGTTATTACCGGCGGCAACTGGAACAGATCCCCGATGGCAACGACCTGGATTCCGCCAAATGGCGCATTGTTGTGGCGCGCACTGCGTGCCAAGATATCAATTGCATCCA
>CALXPA010000062.1 GCA_944390185.1 uncultured Alphaproteobacteria bacterium
TTTTTTTGGCGGTCGCCGTGGGTTTATGTAAAGCTTTTTGTAAAATATTGTGTCTATTATATTGTTTTTGTTTGATTTGTGTCTGTTTTTTTTGTTGGTGGGACGTGTGTGCATAAATTTTTATGAGTGTGATTTTTTAATATTTAGCAAATATTATATAATTATTTATTAAAAATAAAGCAAAAAGTTAAGTTGTTTTCAGCAAAATAACCGGCCGTTGTTTTCCGGGTATTTTATTGCCTTGGTCCGTCATTGGGCACGCGGTTGTAAATTCGTATGTGCTGCCGTCGCTTTCGTTTTTGATGAAAAAAACCACCGGAAAAATTCAGGTGGTTGGAGTTTAAGAACAATTTACAGAATTGCGTGGCTTATTCAATATATTCACCACACTCCAACCCGATTGGCGGTTGGATTTGTTTTTCGTCCGCTTTTCCAGACGCTGTAGACGGGTTATTAAGCCCAATATGGGAACGCCCCATATCACCTGTTGTGTTATCGTGTGGGGGCATTGATTGCAAGAACATAATGTTGATTTTGCAATGTATGCGGTATAGAATTATTTGTATGAGATTGGATCAAGCTTTGGTAGCCCGAAATTTATATCCGACGCGTGCGCGTGCTGTGGCGGCAATTAAATCTGGGTTGGTTTCTGTTAATGGTAAAATCGCGCAAAAGCCAAGTCATGATGTCGCAGATACAGATGAAATCGTGGGTGGCGATTTGCCCTATTCCGTTGGTCGCGGCAGTTTAAAGCTGGCGGCGGCATTGGACGCGTTTGATGTTAATCCGATGGGGTATGTCTGTTTGGACGTTGGGGCCAGTACTGGTGGATTTACCGCAGAATTGTTATCGCGTGGTGCGGCGCGTGTTATCGCAGTAGATGTCGGCACAAATCAGATGGCGGATTCGTTGCGGCATGATGCGCGTGTGGATGTCTTGGAACAGACGGATATTCGGTCATTGCGCCCGATGGGGGTGGTGGATTTAATTGTGATTGACGTGTCGTTTATTTCGTTGACGAATATTATGGATGCGTTGGTGGCGTGGCGGGCACCGCAAATTATCGCGCTGATAAAGCCCCAGTTCGAAGTACCCCGCCCCATTGCTGCGCGGCATCGCGGCGTTATAAAAAGCGATGCAGATCGGCAGAATGCTATAAAAAATGTGACAGAAAACTTTGAAAAATTTGGCTATAAACAAACAGGTATAATAGAATCCCCCATTCGCGGTGGCAGTGGCAATGTCGAATATCTGGGGCGGTTTGTGGCGGTGAAAAAATAGTCAGTCCAGTTCGGTCAGCGTTTGGGCCGATACGGAACGTATTGCATCGCCAATGTACCGGGCATAGTTGCGATTTGGAATAATGATGGATATGGCGGGGTTGGCTCTGTCATGGTGTGTAATAACAATTTGAGGTATATACATAGTTCCCAGTTGGGTCGGCCCCCCTGCTCTGATAACAATCTGTGATATCAACATCGCGAAACATTTGGGCGGGAAAGGAACATATTATCCGATACCACGATGTGGTGGCGCCCATGCCAAAGGCCGCGTTAATAGAACGATTGCAACATCCGCTGTTGCCGTATGTTGTGCTTTTCATGTGTCGGGCCCCGTTGATTGTGTGGCCATTGCTGGGGCAGCGGGTGCACGATGTTATGCCGCTGCTGGGGCTGTAACTGGACACGTAATATCCGCTGGAACAGTTTGTAACATTGCCGTTATAAGTATATCCGCCGGCAACGATGTTGTTCATGGTGTTTTTTATAGTCCCCAGAAATTGACTGCAATTATTACTGGCGGATGTGCATGCGCCATAAGATACGGAACAATTCGCGCGCAGCACTGCATCGCCCGCCGTGACCGTAAACCCAGGGCCTGCGACCCAGCTGGCGGCGTGGGTGGCAGAGTTTTTGAATGCGATTGATACGCAAAAGCCCAGCATGCCCCACAAGATTTTGACGATAAATTTCATAAGTTCCTTTCCTTTTATACCGCCACAGAATCTAAAAAAACAACATTTAGATTGGGCATAAATTTCATTGACTTTTTATTGAATTTTCGGATAGACTTGAGGCGTGAATGTTGCCCAATCTAAACATTGGTTTAAATTAGGTATATATCTTTGTGGTTTGTTGGCGCGAAAATCTGGGATTTTTGTGGTCTTTGTTGTGATACAATAATGGCTTGAAATCGGGGCGTTTTCTGTTTAATATTTCATGTAGTATTCTTTTGAATCTAACACCAAGGATATATTTTATGGCAGACGATATTACAAAAATTCATGAACGTGAAGAAAAATGGCAGCGCCGTTGGGCGGACGCCGGTGTATTCACCCCTAAAAATGATGGCAGCAAGACGCCGTTTTATATGCTGGCGGAATTTCCGTTTCCATCGGGGACGGGGCTGCATGGCGGCCACATGTTGAATTATACCGGATGTGATGTTATGGCGCGTTTTCGCCGTATGCAGGGTTATGATGTCCTGTTTCCATTGGGGTTTGATTCATTGGGAATCTCTGCAGAAAACTATGCGACCAAGTTGGGCCAGCATCCATCTGTGGTTGTCGCGGATTTGATAAAAAAATTCACTAAAAACATGGTGGATATGGGTTGGTCGATTGATTTGAAATCGCAAATTGCGACGTCGGACCCAGAATACATCAAATGGACCCAGTGGATGTTTATTCAGTTCTTTAATGCGGGTTTGGCGTACAAGTCTATGTTGCCGATGAATTGGTGCCCGAACTGTCGCACCACGTTGACCAACGAAGAACTGGAAGATGGTAAATGCAATCGTTGCCACGGACCGGTTGAAATTCGTGAAAAAATGCAGTGGAATCTGGCGATTAC
>CALXPA010000063.1 GCA_944390185.1 uncultured Alphaproteobacteria bacterium
GATGGCAACGACCTGGATTCCGCCAAATGGCGCATTGTTGTGGCGCGCACTGCGTGCCAAGATATCAATTGCATCCAGCAAATCGGGGGCGACCATTGAAATCTCGTCAATGACCAAGACGTCTGTTGCGTTCAATATATTACGTGGCTTGGCCTTTAGTTTTAATAATTCTGGCATGATAAAATCACGCGGCTGGATTTGAAACAGGGAATGAATCGTCTGGCCCCCGATATTCAACGCCGACACCGCCGTTGGGCATGCACACACAATCCGCTTGTGCGATACAGATTTTAAATAATTTATGAACGTTGATTTTCCTGTGCCTGCGGGCCCCAAGATTAATATGTTTGAATTTGTGCGTTCGATTGTATTAAACGCATCCAATTGTGTATCACTTAATATCTGTGGCATATCTGACATACGACGGGGATGGTGCCACAATAATAATAAAAAATAAAGCAGATAATAAAAATCACTTGCAACAAAATGGAAATCATATATAATTGCGGGCGTGGGTTAGTAGCTCAGTTGGTTAGAGCGGAGCGCTCATAACGCTTTGGTCGTGGGTTCGAGTCCTACCTAACCCACCACTGTCATATAGACACATATTGCACGCCACGGGCGTGTTTTTTATTTCGGCTGTTTGGATGGACCGGGGGCCGACATATAAATTTTATTTTTTTATGTTATTTTTCTCTTGCGCCGTATAGTGCTTTTTTTCTAGAATGATATACAAAAGAGGGGAAGTTATGGGAAAAATTCGTTATTTTCTGGGCTTTTTTGCATTATTTATATTGTTGATTGTTACCGGAAATGCCATGGCGGTGGGCTATACTTGCCCTGCTTATCGTCGATATACCAGTTGCGCCACCGGGTATTATATGTCTGGCGGCCAGGTGGCGGGCAATTCATGTATATCATGTTCGACCGTCAGTAATACTGATGTGATCAACACCACAACAATAGCGAATGGACGGCGTGTACAGAAGTGTAACGGCAGACATACTGAAACGGGTGCCGGTGGTACAAATGGGGCCACCGCATGTACGGGGTGCACCGCGTCAACATACACGTGCGAATGTAATTCGGGATACCACGTGTCTGGCAGTGGGCAATCATGCTCTTGCGTGGCGGACAATAAAAATGTTTCTTGTTCCGCAGGACAATATTTAAAGAAAGGGGCGACAACGTGTACAACCTGTCTGGGTGGCAGCTATTGCCCAGGGTTCAGCAATTATTCTATACCGGCATCGGGCGCAACGTCGGATCACGGGATAAATAAGTGCCCCGGCACGTATAGCAGCTCGGCATCGGGCGCATCGAGTGACACGCAATGTTACCGGACCACAGGTGGGGGAAAGTACATCGCAACAGCCAAGGGGGAGCCGATAGACTGCCCGGCGGGATTCTATTGCATCAGTACCCGGGTGTATTATGGAAAAACGAATGCCCCAACGGCATGTCCGACCCCATCAACGTATCGGGTGGCAGATACAGAATTAGAGGCTCGTCTGACCAGTGGGTTAGGACTAAAGGTGACCCAGACATCTGTTGCATTTGCCAAACACCAGACGGGTGCCGATTTAACAGGTTTGGGCACCAAGGGCAAATGTGGGATAACGTACACGGTGACCACAAATGCAGGGAAGGCGGAAATACATTATGTGACTTACAGTGAAAGGTCCGCTAAATATGATAATTTTGAATTATCTGGTCAGTACTTTACATCTGTTAACCCGGGGTATTATGTTGCTGGATTGGTATCACCAGGCAGTGGGTGGATGCCAGATGAGGTTGCAAACAAGAACAAGGCGTTGTTTAGAACGGCGGGACCATGTCCAGAGGACGGTTACTGCGAAGGGATTGCCAATCTGGATGCGATGCCGGCATACAGTGCCAGCTTGCAACTGGCCGGTGCAGAAGAGTGCCCCAGCACGTACGCATCGTCTGCGGCCCAATCGACATCGATCGATGCATGCTATCTGACCACGACTCCTAAATATTATGTCGCACAGGAGGGCTATGATGAAATAACATGTACGGCCGGGGGTATGTGCCCGGGCGGCATCCGGGTGTACTATGGCGACACAGGTGGGCGCACGGCATGTACGGGATCTACATACGCGCTGGCCGGAAAAACATCATGCGAAGCGTGTCCCAGTGGATACACGATAACGGGCACGGCGGAAACAGACCATGACCAACAATCTGACTGTACAGCCAAATGTGCGGCCGGTACCGTGGTAAATACGGTGGGCCAGATGTGTTCAACACCAGCAGGCAACTGGTACAGCGACGCGCACGAGGTTCCATACGGTTCTACATCTGAACTGACAATGTGCGAGAGCGGTTATTCTGTTCAGGAAGACCCGGGTGAGTATAAAGATCCCAAGGATCACGATTCTCCGACTGATTGTACCCAGGCGTGCAGTGACGCTGCATGTATAAAGCCATCGGCCTGTCCAACGAACAGTGAATCATGTTCATGGCTGGAAGACACAAAGGTAGCGGGACGCAAAAACCAGGTGGACAAGGTGTGTAATGTGGTGGTCACATCAGACCAAACGAGATGCCCAGTGGATCCAGACACATTGGTCTGTAAACCGGGATACCGCGTCAGTGGCACCAGCTGCGTTCAGGTTTCCACCGGCGTAACGTATTCGTGCGGTGACGGAACGGGCACACCACCGTCTGGGGCAACACCAACGTATAACACATCGTATACAGTTGCCGCAAATACATGTAAACGCCCAGGAT
>CALXPA010000064.1 GCA_944390185.1 uncultured Alphaproteobacteria bacterium
GGCGATGAGGATGGCCTGACACCCTACGACGTCCCTGCGAAGGACAAGCGCGAGCGTTACGGCGATTGCGAGCATGAGCTGTGGGCGGGAGACAAGTCTTTCAAAGTAGGATTGGGAAGCGGCAAGCAAGCTCAGAAGTGAGAGGGGGGCCTCCTCGCGAAGATTGACGACCTGCTGTATGAGTTCTGTGTCGAGCGTGTCCGTGTCCCCGCTGGACCAACCCTTGAGAAGGGCATAGTCGTTCTCGGAGATTCCCAAGTCGGCGAGCTCGTCAGAAATCTCATCGTATTTCGGCATGGGGTAGTCAGAGATCTCAGCGCGCGGGCCATTGTAGGTTTCCCATTCCCTCCAGCCATCCTGCTGCCAGACCGCCCTGTCATACGCATAGAGGAGCCCGCATGCAACCAGGATGGAGAGCGCCGAGATGGCGGCCCGGCGTATCACGAGGGCCCGGTCGTCGCGTTCCGACCACATTCTCCAAGCTGTGGCAACAGCAAAGAATGGCATGCTGAGCAGCATCATTTGGAGGCGCCACAGCGAGCCGAGTGCGATGAGCGCGACCGCCAAGAGGAAAGACGGCGCCCCAGCATCGGGGTCCCTCATGCGGGCGACAACGAGGAACTCCCCCGATGCGACCGCAAGGAACGCGACATAGGTGAAGTTACTCGTGGAGATACAGTTGGGCAGGATGAATGCGAGCATAGCGCCCATGACGGCAAATCCAGGTGCCATCCCCGACCACGTGAGCGCGGCGTAGCAAAGAAGCCAGAAGGAGAGGAAGGCGGTGAGATGCTCCAGAACGAAAAACCAGTTTAGAAAGGGCGCCATGGAGTTAAGCAAGAAAATGACCTGGCTCAACGGTGCCCCGATGAAGAGCGAGAGCCCCCCGCCATCGATTCGACCGCTCAGGAAGAGCGACATGGACCAGTCATCATCGGTGTTTCCGACATGGACGCAGCAGGCGAGAAAGAGACAGACGAGAGCCGCGAAAACGGCGCTGACGACGACTCTGCGCCAGGTTGACTTTGTCAGCCATTCCATGCGCGGCTCCAGAGGTTAGCTCGTGGGGGATGGACTAAGAACTTATCCTATCATGCGCCCCGTGTCGGAGGCGTGCGATTATCACGGCTTTCCCCTGAAGGCCTTGCGGGTGGGGTCAACCCTGCGGGAGCTGGTGTATCCTAAACACGATATGCCAGATTTCGTTCAACCGTTGTCGTTTGGCAACTTCGATTGAGGGGTGCTGAAACATGATGCGGAGCACCGCGTGCGGATGGAGCGGCAGCATCGCCTCCGCTGCCCTCGCAGTCGCCCTCCTTGCGGGGGGAACTCTCTGCGTCACGCCGGCAGTGGCGCGTGCCAGCCAGACTTCCGAGCTTGACCAGGCCGCCCAGAGGCTCGAGGAGCTCGGAGCGGAGCTCTCTGACCTTGAGTCGCAGCTCGAGAAGGCGTCCTCCGACCTTGATGCGGCGGAGCGGGCTTCCGTCGAAAAGGACGGGCAGGTCGAGGCCGTTCGCGAGGACCTCAAGACGATGCGCGGAGAGCTCTCCGACATGATGCGTGCAAATTACAAGGCAGGGGACATGTGGCTCCTGGACTTCCTACTCGGCGCCCGGGATGTCGAGGAGCTGGTCAGCCACATCTACTATCTCGACAAGATGAGCGAGCAGCGCGCGGATGCGATCGAGACGGTCCAGACGACCAAAGAACAGCTCGAACGGGAGCAGACGGAGCTTGATGTGCGCCGGGCTGAGCAGAAGTCGGTTGTCGACGAGCTGCAGGCGCTGGTCGAGAAACAGCAGAGCCTCGTCAGCGACGCGGCGTCTGTGTACGACTCTTTGGACGAGCAAGCGCGCAAAGAGCTCGTTTCACGCGGTAGCGAAAACGTTACCCTTGCTGTCGAGGCCGTAGAGGAATCTCGGGAGCAGGGTCAGGATGGTCAGGGCCAAACTGATGGTCAGGGGTCGGAACAGACGAACTCGGGTGAGGATGACCAGCTCGAAACTCCAGATGACGCCGGGCAGACCGGACAGGTGCCAAGTGACGATCAGGAAGGTACCGGCGTTGTCGAAGATGAGGGATGGGTCCCATCGGGCGACGGCGGTCAGGACTTCACCAATCGTCGTCCAGACGCCACCTTGGGTACCGTGACTGGGACGGGAGACAGCGAGTACCTCAACGGGCTCATTCGGCTTGCCAGTCGTGAGGGAAGTGCCACCGACTGGTTTGTGACCTTCGACAACGAACTGCTCAGGACGGTCGTTCTCCGCCGCTCAGGTGGCAGCTGGCAGATTGTCAAGACCTGGAACTGCATTGGTGCCATCAACACGTACTCCGGCAAGTGGTCGGTGCTTCACAAGCGTGAGAGCAACTGGTACAGCGAGACCTATGACTGGTTCCAAGGGGGGAATGGCCCCAATGCGTGGTCAACCGACTATATCTGGGGCATCAGGCCCAATTGGAGCCAGAACCACGAGCGATGGGTGGACTCTCCGTATGGGAGCGGCTATGAGGACTGCGCTGCGATCC
>CALXPA010000065.1 GCA_944390185.1 uncultured Alphaproteobacteria bacterium
TGTTGGAACGTATTATCAGTTGCGCAAAGAAATAAACGAACTCGCCGACGAAATGCGGCAGGAGGTGGAGAAGTGAAGGGTTATAAGAGGTTGACGAGGCGCGACGGTAATGTTGTAAGACACATAGAGCCGATTAAAAGCTCTCACTTGGCAAACAGAATGGAAGAGGAAATACATAAGGAGTTTGAACTTATACATCGCCTTGCCGACCTTGAAGACAAAATCGAAAGCGGCGAGCTGTGCGACCGCGAAGAAGTCAGAAAGGAAATGATGAGAGAGATTTTGGGAGTTATCTCGGAGACAGGTTCGGAGAGACGAGAGATGGAGGAATGAAAGGGCATGGATATTTGGAGATTGCAATACCTTCGAAATGAAAGCAGGTTCGAAATCAAAAGAATAAAGAGTCTGGACGGTAATCATAAAGTTGGCGATATAGACCCTGGTTCTCATTGGATTGGGGTTTATGTGAAAGCTGAGTCGAAGATTGAAGCGATAAAGGTCGGGGCAGAGATGCTTTGCAACTGGATGAGGGAGCAAGGCAAAGATATGGAGCGAGCCAAAAAGGCTTTGCTTGACGAAGAAAAAGAGAAGGTAAAGCGGGAAAGGAAAGGGGGATAGTATTACCTGCTTTTTCTCTCTCCGCAAACGAAAAGCGAATTTTTCGTCGCCTCTGCACGCGCGCGAGGGAAATTTACCCTTCCCCGCTCCCCAACCCCCCAAAAAAATTTCCCAAACTTTCTCAAATTTCCCCACAAAAACGCTTGACAAATCTTCCACCATGTGGTATAATATACCTGTAATAACCTGAAGCAACAAGGGGCCGTCGCTTAGCGACGAGCCAAACCAACATCACACAGGGCCCTGTAGCGGGGCGAAGCAGAGAGAGACCTCCTCGTTGAGACCATTAACCGTCGTAACGAGCAGCCAGGCACGGAGGCGCCCCCTCCCCTCTCTGTGCGCTACGGGGATAGAGTGAGGACAAAAGGCAGAAGGCCGCCGCTCGAAGCGGCGAGAGCGAGCCAGGGCCACTGCACTATACGCAGCGGGCGAGAGCAGCGCAGCCGAAGGAGAAGTAGCTTCGGGCGAGCCTATGCCGTCCTCATGGAACCCAGGAAAACTGGCAACCCTATAATCACGCACACCATCGGGGGAAGCAAGTCTTCCCCCTCAGGAGAGCTCATTACATTCGCTCACCCCTTCGGGAAGGTCCATTTCCCTGCGCGGCCTTCTTGAACTTCGGAAACCTTGAAGGACGACAAAGCCTTTGATGTTTCATTGTTAATTACTTCTGAAAGGCATCGGCCCTGGCTCCCGCGAGCTGGGGCTGGTGTCGTTTATGCAGACAAAAAGGAAACGGCGGCTTAGCCGCCGCCCCCTAACCGCCTTAATCCACTCCCCGCCCCTAACCGTATCGAATTCGGCACGGTTAAACCCGCTGCCCCTCAAATTCCCTCGTTTCTCCTTCTTCTTCATAAGGTAACCTTGTCGTTCAGAAAAAAGCCGCCGCCCCTCGACTAACTAACACCCCGCTTCTTTTCAAAATCATTTTCTCAGGAGACCTGGATAAAAAATCAAAAAAATTCTGAAAAAATCTTAAAAAACCTTTTGTAAACGCTTGACAAGTCAAAACAAATATGATATAATAAAAGCACAGATAAAGGAAGTGGCCGAGGTAGGCGGCGGAACCGCTGTTCTTTCCCCCAGAATGCAAGGTCACTTAAGGAGGACAAAATGGAAAGAAAGGCAATGACAGATTACACGGCAGACGAGCTTGAACCCGTAGATTGCTCGGGAGACGAACAGGAAATCACACTCTCGGCGTACAGGGCGGACGACAGGTTCGACATCTGGGTGAGCGATAACACAATGCTCACCAAAATTAAGAACGCCATGAAGAGAGTGCCCGAAGCTTACAGGCTCGAGGACATTGTGTGGAGCAAGGAGGGCACCGTGGCTGGTTACAAGTTCTCGATGCCCAAGAATCTTCTCCGCTTCGGCTCCCCCGTGAAGTTCTCTCAGGAGCAGATTGAGGCCAATGCGGCCCGCCTGAAAGAGTATCGCGAGGCGCAGAAAGCAAAGACCGAGTAGAAAGGGTGTTTTTAGTTGGAGAACACAAGGAGACCTGAGGTTTTGGGGAAAATATCCGCCGCCGTCGAGTGTTCTCCCCCCAACCCCTTATCTATCCCAAACACAGCGAAGACATCTATTCTGAGGAGGAAAACCGAATGCCCTATCAAAACCCTGAATACGAAGGCTGGTACGTCGTTACCGCCACACGATACAACCACATCCCTGCGGACCTGGACGCCCTCGTCCCCGCCATAGGGAAGGACCCCACGGAAGCGCTGGTCAACGTGACCACCCGCTCCCTCTGGAGCGAGCACGACGAGTTCCGTCTATTCAAACCCACGGCAAGCCTCGAGGACGACGAGAACATCGTCTGGGACCGTAATTGCCTGTCCTATCCCATGGCCAACAGCTACACCCGCACCGACGTGTACAAGGTGAGAGACTATGAAGCGGCCCGCCCCGATACAGACTCCTTCCTCGTCTTTTCCACTTTCGACAGAGGCGGCGTTTGGGGATGGGTTCCTGGCCAGGTATACAACACCGACATCATCGATAAGGAGCAGACCCACTATTATTCCTGGTTCGATATCTGTCGGGGAAAGCTTCAACATATCGCCTTCTTCAACCGCGAGGTCTTGTTCTGGGTGGGCAGGTTAGAAGAGGGGCCTGACATAAGGCGTCTGGAATATTACATCCCCGACGCCGAGACCAAACCTGTTAAGTTCTTAACCGATATCGTCATCTTCTCCGCCCTCGTCCGTTACAACGACCCCGACCCGAACCATACGCTCGGCGACTTGTTCTTCGATGACAGGAATCCCGAAATCAACGTCGATAAGTTCCTCGCTTACCAGCAGGAAAAGGCCAGGGGCATTGCCGAGAGCATCTGGAAAAGGACGCGCTGAGAGATGGTGGCGAGATAGATGCGGGCCTGCGGCCCGAGCCTTTTGTACTACAGATGTTCATACGTTTATACGATTAACGCACACACGTTAGAGAAACTCCTTATATGGAAAGCGCTTCGTTGCCTTGCGGCGGCGGGGCGCTTTTCGGCGTTCTGTGGGCGATGATGCCCTCTGGCGTGGCAGGGTGGTTCTGGCGACGGAGCGAAGCGGTGCAGGCCAGGACCATGACATGGTTAGGGCGGGCGTGATGCAACCATAACCTGGCGGCGGGGAGAGGTTCATACGAATCGGGCAGGCCAGGTCACTGACATAATTATCCCCACCACAGTACCATCCCCTTCCCTCCGCTACCCCCCTCCACTCCCTGTCGCATATCACCATTGCGGTGCAGGCTTGGTTGTTGACATAATAACCCCTCGCGTATTTGCTGATTTGTATAGCGGCGCCTTTGGGGTTTGCTCCGCTGTGAGGAAAGGGGAGGGAGTTGGGGCAGGTCAGATGGGTTGGGGCGGGTTAATCGGGGAAAGTAAGGGGGTCAAGATTTTCCTCCTGACCCCACATGTGACTATCTACCGTTGATGCCAACGGCAATCCAGAAACCCACGATTAAAACCGCGAGTATAAAGAAAACGCTGTGCAATCTTATCACCCCCTTTGTGATAGTTTTCCCAACCGTAGGCTTAATACCTACGGTTGTTATTGAGTACAGAACAGACAGCTATCACGATAAGCGTGATTACGATTGCAAATACACTCATGGTCGATAACGTTCACCTCCCTGGGCCTATTGCCCTTATATTATACCAAATTGACGTGTGTCCTGTCAACTGATACGGACCAGTAAATTTATTTTAACGACTCGATAAGATTTACCTCTTACTTCTCGTCGTCAATCCACAAAGGAATCGGAATTTCCTCCGTTTGTTTTCCCTTGTACTTTTCGTCGTAGGTTAGTTCCCGAAGGTAAGCACCCTCTTCGGGGAAATTAGGGTCACCGTTTACCCAAACAGAAGTCGTTAACTTTTCTTTACCTTCGAATAACGCTTTCTTAAAAGCCTTATATACATCATCCTTCGAGATGGTGCCAAGAAGTTTTAACACCCTGGCGTATTCCATCGGGGAATGAGATACGATGCTTATTGTAATGGGAACTCTAAATTCCCAGTCTTCCATTCTAATTTCGTCTTTCATAACGCACCTCCTTAACAATCCAGACTTTCACGAATCATCACTCTCCACCGATTTCCCTCGATG
>CALXPA010000066.1 GCA_944390185.1 uncultured Alphaproteobacteria bacterium
GGGGTAACCCCAGCTTCATCTTCACCCTGATCCAGAAATTCAATCAGCCGAAGGCCCAGCCCATCTATCCCGACCACGACGTCCTCATCCTCTCCGACGAGGCCCACCGCAGTCAGTACGGCGTTTTCGCCGAGAATATGGTGCATCTGTTGCCCACCGCCTCCCGCATCGGTTTCACCGGCACGCCCCTTCTGTCCAGCGACAACATCACCGAGCGCACCTTCGGCGGCTACATATCGGTGTACGACTTCAAGCGGGCGGTGGAGGATGGGGCCACGGTGCCCCTGTACTATGAGAACCGGGGAGATAAAATCGCTGACCTCCACAACCCGGAGATCACCGACCGGATTCTGGACGCCATCGAGCGGGCCGACCTGGACGTGGATCAGCAGGAGAAGCTGGAGCGGGAATTTGCCAAGGAGATCCATCTGCTGACCGCTGAGCAGCGGCTGGACTCCATCGCCAAGGACTTTGTGGGTCACTACTCTGACCTGTGGACCAGTGGGAAGGCCATGTTCGTGTGCCTGAACAAGGTCACCTGTGTTCGGATGTATAACCTGGCGCAGAAATACTGGGCCCGGGAAATTTCCGAGCTGGAGGCGAAACGCAAACACGCCACCCAGCAGGAGGCCCAGGAGCTGGACCGGAAGATTGCCTGGATGAAGGAGACGGAAATGGCCGTGGTGGTCAGCCAGGAGCAAAACGAGGTGCAGACATTCCAGAAATGGGGCCTGGACATCAAATACCACCGGGAGAAGATGGAGAAGCGGGAGATGGACAAGGAGTTCAAGGACCCGGAAAATCCTCTGCGGGTGGTGTTCGTATGTGCCATGTGGCTCACTGGTTTTGATGTGAAGTGCCTGTCCTGCCTGTACCTGGATAAGCCATTGAAAGCCCACACCCTGATGCAGACCATCGCCCGGGCCAACCGGGTGGCGGAGGGAAAGAACAACGGCCTGATCGTGGACTACGTTGGAATTGTAAAGCCGCTGAGAAAGGCACTGGCGGACTACACCACCAATGTGGGCGGCCAAGGTGGGACCGACCCCACCGTGGATAAGGAGCAGTTGATTTCTCGTATTCTGGATACCATTGCTGCCGCCAAAGACTTCCTCCTGCGCCACAATTTCGACTTACAGACATTGATCGACGCAAAGGATTTTGAGAAGATGGCCCGGCTGGAGGATGGGGCCAATGCCGTCAGCGGAACATTGGAGGAACGCAAGCAGTTCCAGACCTATGCCAACGAATTACTCCGCATGATGAAGTACGCCGACCGGGACGACATTCCTGCAGGCACCCGGCAGGAGTACGACGCGATCATCGCCATCTTCCAGGCGCTCCAGAAAAAACGCAGGCACGCCAGCAATGTGGACCTGATGGTGGAGATCAATGGGATCATCAGCGAGTATGTGCAGATCGACACGCCCGTGGAAGGACTAACTCCCTCCCGCCAGTTTGACATCAGCAAGATCGACTTTGACCTGCTCCGCCGGGAATTTGCCAAGGCCAAGCGGAAAAATCTCATTCTGAAAGATCTGGACAATCTGATTCAACAGCGGCTGAACGAGCTGCTGTTTGCCAACCCCCAGCGGATTAACTACTATGAGCGATATCAGGAAATCATCGAGGCCTACAACAGCGAGCAGAACCGGGCCACGATCGAAAAAACCTTCATGGATCTGATGGATCTGGCCAACAGCATGGATCAGGAGGAACAGCGGTATGTCCGGGAGGGTTTCTCCAGCGATGAGGAACTTTCCCTCTATGATTTGCTGTTCTCGGAAAATCTCTCCAAGCAGGACATCAAGCAAATCAAACAGGTGGCGGTAGATTTGCTGGCAAAGGTAAAGGCGAAAATCGCAGAGCTGGACCACTGGACGGATAAGCAGGAGACCAAAGCGGCGGTGGATAACCTGATTCGGGATACGTTATGGGCGGAATTGCCGGAAAGCTACGATGAAATCAGTATTTCAGGTTACCGCCAAAGAATCTATGAGTATGTGTACACCCGTTACCCGGATGTTGCATAACACAGAATGATATATCTCAGGAGGAATCATGGCACAATACGAAGTAAATAACAGCTCGATACAAACCCTACTATCCTGGATCCACAGTGGGGAAATTGCAATTCCAGAAATTCAGCGGCCTTTTGTGTGGGATTCCACCAAAGTGCGTGATTTGATTGATTCCCTGTATGCTGGTTTTCCGGTTGGCTATATTATTGTCTGGAAAAATCCTGACGTGCGTCTGAAAGACGGCACCATTTCTTCCGGCAAGAAAATCCTCATTGATGGGCAGCAACGCATCACCGCTTTGCAGGCAGCGATCGTTGGCGAGCCGGTAGTCGGCAGCAACTACCGCAAAAAGCGAATCAAAATCGCTTTCCATCCGTTGGAACAGCGCTTTGAGGTGGCCAATCCTGCTATCGAAAAAGATGGGACCTGGATCCCTGACATCGCCCCGCTCTATCAGCCTGGTTTCGACTCATTTAACTTTGTGATCGACTACTGCATCAAAAACCAGCTGGATAACAGCAAGCGCAGCGCAGTCAATGATGTACTTACCAAATTGCAGCAGATTCAGAACAACAGCATTGGTGTAATCGAGCTGTCCCATCAACTTGATATTGCCCAGGTTACGGAAATCTTTATCCGCATCAACTCCAAAGGCGTGGTACTTTCCCAGACTGATTTTGCCATGTCCAAAATCTCCTCGGATGACCGCTATGGCGGCAACCACATCCGCAAAACCATGGACTATTTCTGCCACCTGATGCAGAAACCGGAGGACTTTGAAGCAATCCGTCAAAACGATACAGAATTTGCGGCCAGCGAGGACTTTTCCAAAATCAAGTGGATCATCGACGAACACGAGGATATTCATGTGCCGGATTACACCGACGTGCTACGTGTGGCGTTTACTTTTAAATTCTTGCGCGGCCGCATTGCCGATCTGGTAAGCCTGCTGTCCGGTCGTGACTTTAATTCCCGTGATTACCAGGAATCCATCGCTGAAGAATCTTTTGCAAAACTAAAGGAAGGTGTTTTGGAGTTCGTCAGTAAGACCAATTTCCAACGCTATCTAATGATCGTGAAGTCCACGGGGATTATCTCGCCTTCAATGATTCGTTCCCAAAACGTCTTAAATTTTGGGTATGCGCTGTACTTGCTGCTTCGTTCCAAAGGAGAGGATGCAGCGATCATTGAAAAAGTTGTGCGCCGCTGGCTTGTGTTGACGATTTTGACGGGCCGCTATTCTGGATCGCCGGAATCCACCTTTGACTATGACATCAAGCGCTTCCAGGCCAATGATCCGATGGAATTTTTGGAAAATACCGAAGCCGGTGAACTGTCCGATGCGTTCTGGAACAACATCTTGGTGACCAAGCTCGATACCTCGGTGGCCAGCAGCCCGATGTTCCATGTGTTCCTGATAGCACAGGTAAAAATGGGAGATCGTGGTTTTCTGTCAGAACAGATCGATGTAAAATCGCTTGTCGAACAACGTGGCGATATCCATCATATTTTCCCCAAGAAATACTTGCAAAAGTGCGGAATCAAAGAGCGTGGGCTGTACAACCAGATCGCTAACTATGTCTACACACAGTCTGAAATCAATGTAAAAATCAAGGATCAGGCTCCCAAAGACTACATGGCCCAGGTCAGAAAACAGTGTGCGGACGGGAATCCCATTTATGGCGGTATTGACTCTCTGGAAAAGCTGGAAGTAAATATGGAGGCCAACTGCATTCCTCAAGAAATTTTTGATATGGATTATACCCTGTTTGAAGATTTTCTGGAGAAACGGCGTCGCCTGATGGCACAAAAAATTCGTCGCTATTATGAAATGCTGCGATAATAGATCGTAACAAACAAAACACGGATGATCGCCGGTTGAGAAATCATCCGTGTTTTCAATATCAGATCATCTGAAAATGCTTCAATGCCTCCATAATCGCCGCTTCCTTCTCCGGCGGGCACTGCGGTACTTTCGCATCTTCTTTTTTCGACAAGTTATAGTTCTGCCCAACCTCCAGACCGCATTTCCGCTTGACCTGGGAGATATATAAGCTGGACACCTTCAAACCATACTTCTCCAACACATAGGCTTTGATCTCGTCATAGGTCGCCTTGCTCTCCGCCGCCGTCAGATCCAGCTCGTCCAAATTTAACTCCACCTCGATATGCTGCTTGGCGTTAAGTTTGGACAATAATACTACCGCCTCGACGTGCTTTGTCCGCGGGAACAAATCAAACGGCTGCACACTCTTTGCGGCGTAGCCGGCATCGTGCAGGATGCGCACATCCCGCGCGGCGGTGGCGGGGTTGCAGCTGACCATCACGATGGTGCGCGGCGCCATCTGCACAAGGGCGGTCAGCGTTTCGGCGCTGCATCCTTTGCGGGGCGGGTCGACCACCACCACGTCGGGGTGGTGGCCTTCGGCGGCAAAGCGGGCGGCGGCTGCGCCGGCGTCGGTGCAGTAAAATTCCGCCTTGCCGGCGGGCAGGCCCAGCCGGGCGGCGGTCTGCCGGGCCTCTTCCACCGCCTGCGGCACGACCTCTACGCCCACCACTTTGCGGCAATCTGCCTGCATCGAAAGCCCGATCGACCCCATGCCGCAATACAGATCCAGCAGCACGTCGTCCGGGCGCAGGGCGGCCAGCTGCCGCGCTTTGGCGTACAGCGCCTCGGCGGCGGGGGTGTTTACCTGATAAAATTCGTGCACGCCCATCCGCAGCGGTACGCCGGCCAGCGTATCCTCGATGACGCCGGGGCCAAGCGCCGTGCGGGTGCGCTCGCCCAGGATCACATTGGTGCGGGCGGTGTTCTCGTTGACAAGCACCGTGGTCAGGTCAAACTCCTGCTGCAGCGCCGCGCAGATGGCCTTCTCGTGGGGCAGGGCTTTGCCGTTTAGCACAAAGCACAAAAGCCGCTGCCCGCTGTGCCAGCCCTGCCGCAGGTACAAATGCCGCACTAAGCCGGTGTGCTGTTCCTCGTCGTATGGCTCGATGCCAAAGCGTTCCAACAGCGCGCAGGCGCGGCGGGCCAGGTCGTTCATCCATTCCGGCTGCAGCCGGCAGTCGCGGCAGGGGACGATGCGGTGGCTGCGCCCGGCATAAAACCCGGTCACGATCCGCCCGTTTGCGTCCCGCCCCACCGGCAGCTGTACCTTGTTGCGGTAGCCTGCCGCCTGCGGCGCGGCAACGATGGGGGCAACGTCTGCCTGCAGCCCGCCCAGGCGGGCGAACGCGTCGCGCACAAAGGCGGTCTTAGCGTCGCATTCGGCCTCGTAGCTCAGGTGGCGCAGCGCGCAGCCGCCGCAGGGGCCAAATGCCGGGCAGTCGGGGGCGATGCGCCCCGGCCCCGGGGCCAGCACCTGCTCCACCCGCCCGAAGGCGTAGCGGCTGAGCACTTTGACAATACGCGCACGCAGCCGGTCGCCGGGGGCTGCGCCCGGCACAAAGACTGCCTGCCCCTCACAGCGGCCCACGCCGTTGCCGTCGCTGGACAAGGCGGTGATCTCGATCTCTACCATCTGGTTTTTCTCAAGCGGCATACTTGTTCTCCCAAACCGGCGCGCCGCCGGCAAAAGCGTCGGGCCTGCCGGTGTCGCCAGGCAGACCCGTAAAGTGTTTTGCGTATGGTTTGTATCGGCACCCAACGGCGGCGTTGCATCCCCTTTGTACACCGATCCTCACAGCTGCGGATTGCTCTCCAGCGCGGCCAGGTAACGGCTGGGGGGCACGCCCTTGACCTTTTTAAAGACCCGCGAGAAATAGAACTGGTCGAAAAAGCCGACCGAGACGGCGATCTCGGCGATGGAAAGGTTGGAATTTTTCAGCAGGTAACACGCCTCGCTGATGCGGTAATCGGTCAGATAATCGATGGGGCTTTGCCCGACGTTGGACATAAACACCCGGTACAGGTGGCTGCGGCTGACGCCGACCGCCTTGGCGATGTCGTCCACCGAGATATCGTGCGAGTAATTGAACTGGATGTACTTGATGGCCGACAGCACATACTGGCTGCTGGAACTGCCTACGTTGGGCATCATGCCGCGGGCTTCTTCCATCAGGTGCGCCATAAAAATGTACAGGTACCCGGTCATCAACGCTTCGCACTGGGGCTCCGGCCCGCGCGCCAGGTAGATGTTGTACAAAGATTCGCGCACTTTCTGCGGCTCTTTGCAGTGGTGGACAGGGTGGACGTCGGTGAAAGGGGCCTGCTGCACCAGTTTGTTGGCGCAGGCGCCGTTAAAGCCCACCCAGTAGTATTCCCAGGGGTCTGTCTCGTCGGCAGCATAGGTGATCAGCTGGTTGGGTTTGGCCAGAAACAAATCGCCCTCTTGCAGCGCAAAGGAAGCACCGTTGACCTGATAGGTCCCTTTGCCGGCGACCACCAGATGGATCAGGTAATGGTCGCGGATGCCGGGGCCCCAGGTGTGGCCGGGCTGGCAATATTCGTGCCCGCAGTTGAAGATGGACAGCTCAACGTTGTCGGTATAGCTTTGCTTGTAGGATTGCTTGGCCAAGTTTACCATCGGGATCCCTCTTCCGTACAGGATGGCGCGGCGGCAAAGGAAGCCCTGCCGCGCTGTATTTTTTCTATTATAGCAGCCTATTCATCAAAAGTCCATAAAGGCGTGGTAAAAAACCGTTTACTTCCCCGAAAAATTTGTTATACTGGAGATAAGAAAGTGGCGGTTTTCACAAAAATAGCGAAATCGCCAAAAAGAAGATGAACATTTTGTTCATGGTGACAGGGGATATCCCGCAAAGAAAGGCGAGGCAACATGGCAACTACGATCGAACTGAAGCAGCAACTGGCGGCCGGCCGGTATGACGAGACGTTCCGCGCACTGTACGCCAAAGACGACGCGGTCGTTGCCGCCCAGCGGGCGCGCTACATTCAGGCTGTGGAGCGCTTTGAGCATTATTTTGGCGCGGGCCGCACCGTGCGCCTGTATTCGGCCCCCGGCCGCACCGAGATCGGCGGCAACCACACCGACCACAACAACGGCGTCGTTATGGCCGCCGCGGTCGATTTGGATGTGGTATCGGTGGTCTCGCCCACCGGCGACAATATTGTCCGCCTCAAGTCGCATGGGTTTGACCGCATGGAGCGCATCGACCTCTCGGTGCTGACCCCGCAGCCGGCGGAAAAAGAACATTCCGCCTCGCTGATCCGCGGCGTGGCCGCCGGCATCGTCAACGCCGGCGGCAAGGTGGGCGGCTTTGACTGCTATACCACCAGCAATGTGCTGCGCGGCTCCGGCCTGTCCAGCTCGGCGGCGTTCGAGGTCAACATGGGCGCCATTTTCCGCGGCGAGTTCAACGGCGGCGACAGGGAAACCTTCAGCCAGGTAGAGATCGCCAAGATCGGCCAGTATGCCGAGAACGTCTTTTTCGGCAAGCCGTCCGGCCTGCTGGATCAGACGGCCAGCGCGGTGGGCAGCGCCATCACCATCGATTTCAAGGATCCCGCCGCCCCGGTGGTCGACCGGGTGGCGTTTGATCTGGCCGCCCATGGCTTTGCGCTGTGCATCAGCGACACCAAGGGCAGCCATGCCGATTTGACCGACGACTACGCCGCCATCCGCCGCGAGATGG
>CALXPA010000067.1 GCA_944390185.1 uncultured Alphaproteobacteria bacterium
GACACGCTATAATAATTTTATTTGTAGGGGTCTTCGTATTTTTTTGCCAACTCCGCAATATTTTCCGGTGGCCAACCCGGTACCTCCATCCCCAGACTCAGGCCCATTGCTTCCAGTTGAACTTTGATTTCGTTCAATGACTTGCGGCCAAAGTTCGGCGTTTTCAGCATATCTGCTTCGGTCTTTTGAACCAATTCGCCCAGCCAATTAATCTTGTCATTCTTCAGGCAATTATTTGCACGAACCGACAGTTCCAGTTCATCGACATGCTTTAACAATTTCGGGTCAAACGGCAACGCGTCTTTGGCCTTTTCTTCTTCGGCCGGTGCGGCAATTTGTGCCGGATCTTCAAAGTTAATAAAGACAACCAGCTGGTCCGTCAAAATACGTGCCGCCAACGCGATTGCATCTTCGGGCGAAACGGCACCATTTGTCTTAACGACCATTTCTAATTTATCGTAATCCGTACTCTGTCCGACGCGGGTTTCAGAAACAGACGTCGCAACGTTTAATATCGGTGAAAAGATAGAATCAACCGGGATTACACCCAATGGCAATCCATCTGCGTGCGCCGATGCCGCGACATAACCACGGCCTGTCCCCAGTGTGATTTCCATATCCAATTCTGCGCCCTTGTCCAACGTGCAGATTTCAACATCTTTGTTCATCACCTCTACCCCGCCGGATGTTTCAATCATACCCGCCGTAACGACTGCTGGCCCTTTGACCTTTAACACAGCCTTGTGCTGGCCCTCATTCAAGGCTTTAAAATACACACCCTTCAGATTCAAGATGATATCTGTTACATCTTCACGAACACCTGGGATGCTGGAAAATTCATGCTGGACCCCGTCTATTTTGATATAAATTGGCGCACAGCCCTGTAACGAAGACAGCAACACACGACGCAACGCCGTACCCAGTGTTAAACCAAAACCCTTTTCCAACGGTTCCGCGACCAGTGTCGCCTGGTTTGGATTATGTTCATCAACTTTGATATTCAATTTTTTGGGTTTAATCAATGTAACCCAGTTTTTTTCTATCATAAAAAACCCCTTCGGCTTAGTTTATCATTTTCGCCAATTGGCCACGCACAGATAATCAAAATGCGCCCGCAAATTCTATACTGCAAACGGCCAAAAGTCAAATAATTATTCACACATACCACAAAACAAAACCGTATACAAAAAAGTTGACAACTTTTAAAAATTGTCCTATTCTCAAATTAAATTAACAGCCCAAGGATAAAACATGAAAAAAGTTATTTTATTCGGCATGTTGGCATCTGCGCTGTGCTTTGCGGCATATGCAGATGGTACATACACAGAAACAGAAACCATACACACATCTGGCACAATCACCATCGATACTGTACGATACACAGACGCGCCATACGTCGCACCACGTCGTCACAACCACGCGGCACCATGCCGTGCGGCCACATCGATTGAATTGGCACGTGCACCGAAATGCGACACATGTCCCCAGAAAAAACTGGCACCGGTACGTGTCAAGACTTACACCGAAGTCATTGATCATTACCAAGTGTACACGCCTGTGGTATCATATCGTCCCACAGGAACGTATACCACACGTCGCTATATCGACGCACAACAGGCGCCCTGTGGAACATGCGCACGATAAATGCAACAAAGTGATAAAAACAACGCCCCCAAACGGGGGCGTTTTTATCTGGCACGGGCGTGCAATTTTTTCTTTTGCGCGGCAACGGAACGGACGATACGTACCCCTGGGGCCACATTAACACGTGTATTCGGCCCGCAAAAAACTATACCACCATACTGCTGACCACGTACAGACACCACGTCTGCATCTGGGGCAAAAATATCCCCAGATTCCAAACAGGCGAAATCGGCATTCCGTACACCTGGTAAAACAATCTGTTTGGCAAATTCTAAACACGGCGCCATAAAAACATCTGCGCGTTCAATACGCGCCACATGACACGCAACCAAATTTATCAAGTTCACCGTATCGCCCAGATTTTTCAACACCACATTTCGGGCGAACACGGTGTAAATACCAGCCTCGGCCCCCAGATTATATACATCACGACTGGCGTTATTCACATCTGCCATATCCGACAAAAACGCGGCATAATCGAATTGCGCACTCATAGAATCACACTTTACAAAAGATAAAACCCCGCAATACGCGGGATTTAATTATTAAACACGACGCACCTTTTTTGGACGGCAACCATTGTGTGGGATGCGCGTTGTATCTGTAATCGACTGTACAACCAGCCCGGCATTTGCCAACCCGCGGACAGCAGATTCGCGACCCTGGCCAATACCACGCATCAAAACATCTACTGTTTTCATTCCCATTTCTGCGACCTTTTTGCCGACTGCATCCGCGACAACGCTGGCGGCATATGGTGTTGATTTTTTTGCACCTTTGAAATTATTCGCCCCTGCGGTTGCCCATGTCAGCACCGCCCCAGACTGGTCAGTAATTGTAATACGTGTATTGTTATTTGTCGCGACCACATGGGCAATGCCGTGTGATACTTTTTTTACAACTTTCTTTTTTGCTTTTGTAACAGCCATTATTAATACCTTTGTTCAGATGTCTTCAATTAACTATCGTGTTAATCTCTACCCATATTGTTAAAATTATTTACCCTTGACCGCGGACCCAGCGACCACCACGCGTTTACCCTTGCGGGTACGTGCGTTTGTCTGTGTCCGTTGACCGCGCACTGGTAAACGGTTACGATGACGAATACCGCGATATGTTTTCAAATCCTGCAGACGTTTAATATTCATCGCCACTTCGCGACGCACGTCACCTTCGACTTTGAAATTTTCTTCGATATACTTTGAAATTTTAATAACATCTTCGTCAGTCAAGTCTTTGGCGCGCAATCCATCTTTTAATTTCAAGGCCTTGCAAATCTGGGCAGATTTTGCCGGTCCAATACCATGAATGTACTGCAGCGCGATTTCGATACGCTTTTCTGTCGGAATGTTAACACCTGCTATACGTGCCATTTTTCTTTTTCCTTTTTATTTTATTATGACGCGCCGATACGCGCCGCTATGACCACCACAAACCTGGGATTCAGATTTCTGATGTATTTTATTTTGCTGCATAATTCTATAAGAATTCGCGCAAAAGTCAAATCTTTGTTTATTTCCGCAACGAAACGATTAACGGAAACGTCCTTTTTTCTGTGTCTTTTTGATGACACTGCGATACTGTTTTGCGACCAGATACGATTGAACCTGGTTCATGGTATCCAATACCACACCCGCAACGATTAACACACTGGTTCCACCAATTGCCAACGGCATCCCTGCGTGCGCATTCAGTATAATCGGTACCACACACACAACAATCAGGTACATAACCCCAATCGCCGTGGTACGCGAAACGACAGAATCCAGATAGTGCATCGTCTGTTCCCCAGGCCGCACCCCCGGAATATACCCGCCTGCGTTCTTTAGGTTATTAGATGTTTCTTCGGAATTGAACACAACCGCTGTTTGAAAGTACGCAAAGAACGCAATCAAAATCGTATACGTAATGATATATGACCATGTGCCATACGTAAAGAATCCCATAACCGATTGCACAACTGGATTTTCACTTTGCACGAAACGCTGTACAAAGGCCGGCAGCATCATGATACTGGCGGCAAACACCGGTCCCATAACCCCCGACATATTAACCTTGATCGGCAGATACGACGCATTCGTATTCATGACCCCGTTGGCCATAACCTGGCGCGGGTACAAGATTTGAATACGACGTTGGGCCTGTTCAAAGAACGCAATCAGTGCAACTATGCCAACAACGAACGCCACAATCAAGGCGATCATCGCCGGTGAAATTTGTCCCACCGATCCCAACGAAAAGACCTGTGCGATTCCGCCTGGAACCTCTGCAATGATTCCGGCAAAGATTAACAATGATGCGCCTTGACCGATACCACGCGCTGTGATCTGTTCGGCCAGCCACATTACAAATACCGTTCCACCAACCAGCGCAATAATCGCAGATAATTCGAACGCAAATCCTGGGTTCACCACGGCCGACACACCGTTAACCGGGGCCAATGCCTCTAACCCACGCACCACGGCCCATCCCTGGACGACGGCTAAAAACACCGCCAGATACCGCGTATACTGATTAATCTTGATACGCCCAGACTCGCCTTCTTTGCGTAATTCATTCAAAGACTTGCTGGTTGCTGTCAACAACTGTAAAACGATAGACGCCGAAATGTATGGGAAAATGTTCAAGGCCAACACCGACATACGCGACAGCGACCCACCCGCGAACATATCGAACATCCCCATCATCCCACTGCCTTCACCCGTGAACAGGTGCAAAACCGCAGACGCATTAACCCCCGGCAATGGAATAAACGATCCGATACGATACACAACCAATGCGCCAATTGTAAACAATATGCGCTTTTGCAAATCGGATAAACTGCCAAAAAACTCTCTCAAAAATTTCATGCGAACACGCTTTTTTTAAATTACATTGCACCTGGGGCACTGACCCCAGATGCAGATGATTAGATTATTTGTTTTTAATGGTTCCACCGGCTTTGACGATTGCCGCCTCGGCAGATTTAGACCACTTGTCCGCAACAATATTAACGGCTGTTTTAATCTGGCCTTTGGCCAAAATCTTCAAACCGTCTTTTGTGCGATTAATGATTTTTGCCGCCATCAAGGAATCAATCGTAATTGGTGACTTGGCATCAATTTTCCCAGACGCAATAAACTTTTCGATATCACCCAGATTGATTGTTGCATATTCCTTGGCGAACGGATTGTTAAACCCAAATTTTGGGAAACGACGCAGAATCGGCATCTGTCCACCCTGGAACGTTGCCTGCTTGCGTGATCCGCTGCGTGCTTTTTGTCCTTTGTGTCCGCGTCCAGACGTCTTGCCACTGCCCGAACCAATACCACGGCCAACACGCTTTGCATTGCTGCGTGCACCAAAATTATCCATCAACGCATTCAGTTTCATTTCTTTTTTCCTTTTTATCCTGCGAATCAACTAATATGATTCTGTTGCGCACACCAACTGTGGGTGTACTCGGTTTTAACAAAAATTATTCTGCGACAATTTCGACCAAGTGTGAAACCTTGGCAACCATGCCACGAACCGCCGGTGTATCTTCTAATTCACGTGATTTTCCGATACGTCCCAATCCCAAGGCTGCGATAACCTTGCGCTGTGCAGTCGGCCGTCCAATAATACTTTTAACTTGCTTTACAACTATTTTTGCCATAGTTACTCTCCGTTTTTATCTGTCTGGTACGAATTATTTTTCTTCGGCCGCGTCATTCCCAGATTCTAATTTTTTACCATCGCGTCCTGCGATAATTTCTGCGACAGACTTGCCACGACGTGCCGCCACTGTTTTCGGTGAATTCATTTTGCTGAACGCCAAAAACGCTGCACGAATCATATTGTTTGGATTATTAGATCCCTGGGACTTAACAACAACGTCCTGGACCCCCAGACATTCAAATACTGCACGCAACGCGCCCCCGGCAATAATCCCGGTTCCCGGAACGGCACTGCGCACCACCAGTTTGCTGGCACCATATTTTGCCGCGCTGTCATGATGCAATGTGCGTCCTTCTTTCAGTGGGACACGAATCATTTTTGCTTTGGCGGCCTTGGTTGCCTTTTGTACTGCACTTTGCACTTCTAACGCCTTGCCCTTGCCGAATCCGACGCGCCCCGCCTTGTCACCGACAACGACCAGCGCTGCAAAGGACATATTACGTCCACCTTTTACAGTCTTGGAAACGCGGTTAATAGAAACCAGTTTGTCTACCAAGTTATCCGTTTGTAATTTTTTATCATCAAAACGTGCCATTATAAAACTCCGTATAATTACCGATTAAATTCTGATACCACCTGCGCGGATTGCCTCGCACAGCGCCTTGATACGACCATGGTAACGATATCCGCCACGATCAAAGTAGCAATTATCCGCAATTCCTGCTTTGACTGCACGTGCCGCAAATGTCTTGCCAACCTGTTCTGCGCCGGCGACATTCCAACCCTGTCCTTTGAAATCTTTTTCTTTGGACGATGCCGCGCACACAGTATGCCCACGCACATCATCGATGGCCTGGATTTCAATGTGACGCCCCGAACGGAAAACCGACAAACGGATTTTCCCAGGATTTTTTCTTTTCAACGCACCGCGATTTGCCAACTTGCGTCTTTCTGTTGCAGACAAATGTTTTAACATCTTGATTCCTTTTTTCTTATTCCCGTAACAGCGGGAATCAATATTTATTATTTCTTTTTACCTTCTTTACGACGGATTCTTTCACCCTTGTAAAAGATACCTTTGCCCTTGTACGGATCAGCCTTGCGAACCTTGTGAATTTTATCCGCGAACTGGCCGACCAGACATTTATCTATTCCGCTGACTGTAAATTCTGTTGAGGTGTCCCCAATTTGAACCGTCAGTCCTGCTGGGATTTCCATAATCACATCGTGTGAATACCCTGCGACCAAGACCAATTTATTGCCACTGACAGACGCCTTGTACCCGACGCCTTTCATGTACATGGCCTTGCTGAAACCGTTTGAAACACCTTCGACTGCGCTGCGGACATTACGCGCCATCGTACCCCACATTGCGCGCGATGTTTTGTCTTCTGCGTCTTTTGGTGTAACGACGACCTGGTCTGCTTCGACGACGACATCGACCAATCCCGCATGTTTTGTATTCAACGGCAACTTGATTTCACCTTTTGGGCCCTTGACCACCAGCGTATCGTCTGCAATCGCCGCCGACACACCATCAACTAATTTAATTGGATACTTTCCTGCACGAGACATATCTTAATCCTCACTATATTATATAACCTTGCACAAGACTTCGCCACCGACGTTCATCAATCGCGCCTTGTGATCAGTCATAACCCCATTTGGTGTTGAAACAATCGCAATTCCCAGTCCATTTAAAACCTTTGGCATTTTTGCGCTGCCGGAATAGACACGGCGTCCTGGCTTGGAAACGACGGTAATTTCTTGGATTGCACCATTGCCACCGACATACTTCAGTTCGACGACCAAGTTTGCACGATGCTGGTCAATTTGTTCTTTGTGGAAATCAGTAATAAAACCTTCGTCCTTCAAGACAGCCAAGACCGCGGCACGCAGTTTGCTGTTTGGGACAGTTACAAATTCTTTACCGGCATTCTGCCCGTTACGAATTCGGGTCAGCATATCTCCGATTGGGTGTGATAATGACATCTATTTACTCCTTGTAATTGGCGGGCCCCGCCACAGCCCAGCTGCATTGTCCACAACTGGGGATTAAAAATTTACCAACTGGACTTGCGTACACCTGGCAGTTTTCCTTCGGACGCCATCGTACGAACCTGTTGACGACACAGACCGAACAGACGGAAATATCCGCGCGCACGCCCTGTTACCGAACAACGATTGTGCAAGCGTGTTGGATTTGCATTACGCGGCAATTTGGCCAACTTTTTCATTGCATCCATGCGTTCTTCGGGTGTTGCATTCACAGACATTTTCGCCTTGATTGCTTCACGCTTTTTAGCATACTGCGCGACCATCTTTTCGCGTTTTTTCTGTTTATTTATCAATGCTAACTTTGCCATTTTTATTTACCTTTGCTATAAATATTATTTCAACACCAGCGGCAAACCGATTTTTGTCAGCAATGCGCGCGCTTCGTCATCTGTTTTTGCCGTTGTCGCGATAACGATATCCATACCGCGAATTGCATCGATTTTATCAACGGAAATTTCTGGGAAAATCAAGTGTTCTTTGACCCCGAACGCATAATTACCACGTCCATCGAACTTTGATTTAGACAGGCCACGAAAGTCTTTGACACGTGGCAACGCAACTGTAATCAGCTTGTCCAAGAAATCATACATTCTTTTACCACGCAGCGTAACTTTTGTACCAATAGGCTGACCTTCACGCAAACGATATGTCGCGATTGACTTTTTCGCATGTGTAATCACTGGCTTTTGCGCCGCAATCGCCATCAAGTCCGTCACCGCCGCATCCAATTTCTTTTTATCTGCGACCGCCTCGCCGACACCCATATTCAGCACAATCTTCGACAGCTTTGGCACCGCCATAGGATTTGTATACCCGAATTCCTTTACCAATTCTGGCACGACCTGTTTTTCATAAATTTCACGCAATCTGCTCTGCATTTTGTATTCCTTTAACTTCTATATCCCCGTAACAGCGGGAATGGTTAAATCATTATATTTCCGCACCAGACTTTTTTGCGATGCGAACTTTCTTATCGCCTTGGATTTTATATCCCACACGCGTCGCCTTTTTGGTTTTTGGGTCCACCAATGCAACATTAGATACATGCAACGGTGCCTCGCGGTCAATGATATGGCCCGGCTGTTCCTGTGTTGGTTTGACATGCCATTTATGCCGATTAACCCCTTCGACAACTACGCGCGATTCGGACGGGCGCGCTTCCAGTACTTTACCCTTGGCCCCCTTGTACTTGCCCGAAATAACAATAACTTCATCGCCTTTTTTGATTTTCATTTCACAATCCTTTGTCTATTGCAATGCCCGTTCTTATATAACTTCGGGTGCCAAAGAAACAATTTTCTGAACGTCATACTTGCGACGAACTTCGCGCGCGATTGGCCCAAAGATACGCGTACCGATTGGTTCAAAATTGTTTTTATTGATTAAAACAACCGCATTGTCATCAAAGCGAATGATGGAACCATCTGGCCGTTTCACTGGGAATTTAGTACGAACGATGATTGCGCGCTGTACAGTACCCTTTTGAACTTTGCCACGTGGAATCGCCTCTTTGATGGCAACGACGATTTTGTCGCCCACTGTCGCATAGCGACGATGTGACCCGCCCAGCACCTTGATACACATTGCTTTACGTGCACCTGAATTGTCTGCGACGGTCATAACTGTTTCATTTTGTATCATAACAATTCACCTTTTAATCCTGCGTACGGGGCAATCCCCCGCCGCTTTGTTTACCCCCAGGTTCCGACTGTCCCCGCCCCGTGATACCCGCGATGGTCTGGGACCTCAAAGACCCTGTGTGACTTGCACGTCTCAGTCTGCGACTTCGACATTTTCGTCCTTGGACACCCCGACGCGTCCCTTTACGATCCACGCCTTGGTCTTAGAAATCGGACGATGTTCTTCAATTGCGACGATATCACCAACCTTGTATTCGTTGTTTTCATCGTGCGCCTTGTATTTTTTATTCTGCTTTACGAATTTTCCATACAGCGGATGACGGAAACGGCGTTCCACTTCGACAACGACAGTCTTGTCATTTGCTGTACTTTTAACTGTTCCTTGCAGTATACGTCTTGGCATAACTAATATTCCTTACATTGTTTACGCAGGATCAACCGGGGCAAATTCATGCTGATTGACCTGCTTGTTTTCATCCAATCTCGGCATATGATAACTAAAAAATTAGAAATCTCAACCAAAATCAGCAATTTTTATTTTTTCAGTGCACGAATTTGTGTTTTAACGCGTGCAATCTCGCGACGGGTTTGACGCATGACGTGTGTTTTCTGCATCTGGCCCGCGGCATGCTGAACCCGCTGATTAAACTGATCTTTCTTCAGATTTTCCAGCTTGCTCTGCAATGCATCTTTTGTCAAAGATTCTTTTTCAACTTTTTTTTCTGCCATGATATTACCCTCTTGCCGTAATTCAGGATTATTGCCTTAGTTAACTTTACGTTCCACGACTTTCGTTTTTACTGGCAACTTTGCTGCCGCCAGCGCGAACGCCTCGTACGCAACTTCTGGTTTCACACCGTCCAGTTCGAACAAGATGCGTCCTGGTTTTACACGGCAAATCCAGTATTCAACGGCACCTTTACCCTTACCCATACGGACTTCGGCTGGTTTTTTAGTAACGGGCACATCAGGAAACACACGAATCCACAATTTACCCATACGACGCATATGCCGTGTGATTGCGCGGCGCGCCGCCTCAATCTGGCGGGCGGTAACGCGTTCTGGACTCATTGCCTTCAGACCAAACGATCCGAATGCCAATTCACTGCCGCCCTTGGCGACGCCATGAATGCGCCCTTTGTGCTGTTTGCGAAATTTTGTTTTATTTGGCATCAACATAATAACAACCTTTTAATTTCTGTGTTTAATTTTTGATTTCCCGGCACCATATAGATGACGTCAAAAATTATTTACCTTTTCTTTCGCTGCTGCCGGCGTATTCTGTTGGACGTGCCATTTCTGACGCCAGCTTTTCTTTATTAACGACATCACCAGTATAAATCCAAACCTTTACACCAATGACACCGTATGTTGTTTTTGCCTGGATTGACGCATAGTCAATATCGGCACGCAAAGTATGCAATGGAATGCGCCCTTCGCGGATTTGTTCACTGCGGGCGATTTCCGCGCCATTCAGACGGCCCGAACACATTACCTTGATACCCTGGGCGCCTGCCTTGACAGCATTCTGAACAGCCTTTTTCATTGCACGTTTAAAGGAAACACGACCTTCGATTTGTTGTGCAATGTTTTGCGCAACCAGTTGCGCATTCAGATCAGGACGACGAACTTCATAAATATTCACGACGACCTGGTCATTTTTAACCAGTTTTTTGATATCGTTACGCAGCGCTTCGATATCTGCGCCGTTTTTACCGATAATCATACCGGGACGCGACGTATGGATTGTCACAACAACTTTCTTGGCAAAGCGTTCGATAACGACCTTGGCCAAACCGGCTTTTTTCAGTTTCTTTTCAATAAACTTGCGAATTTTTATATCTTCGGCCAACAAATTCGCATAGTCTTTTTTTCCTGCGATCCAACGCGAATCGGTAATTTTGTTAATAAATTCGCGCAACGATACTGGTGATACTTTCTGTCCCATTTTGCATTTTCCTTCGTGTTTTCTGGGCAAGTGTTCTTGAAGACCGACTGTCTTTATTCAGGAACTTAATCCATACCACTTGCCATACATACTATTTTGCTTTTTCCTTGGTTGTGGTTTTCTTTGCCACTTTTTTTGTTGGTGCCACACCCGATTCCAAAACGATTGTCAAATTAGAAAACGGTTTCAGAATTGGACGTGCGCTGCCACGTGGTCCCGGCATAATGCGCTTCATCGTCAAGGCCTTGCCACACCAAATTTCTTTGACGAACAAACTGTCCGCTGGCAAGTTTTTGTTATGTTCCGCATTTGCCACCGCAGACATCAGTGTTTTCAACACTTCACCCGCGACACGCTTTTTTGAAAATTTCAAGACATCAATCGCCTGTGCAACCGGCAATCCACGCACCAAATCGCACACCAGATTTAACTTTTGGTGACTGATGCGGATCATTTTGTTAAACGCACGCACTTGATTATCTTTGATTCCATATCTTGTTGTTGCCATAACTGTTTACCTTATCTTTATAGAATAAAATTACTTTGCAGCCTTTTTATTTGCCGCGTGTCCCTTAAAGGTACGCGTTGGCGCAAATTCCCCCAGTTTATGCCCAATCATATCTTCGACAATAGACACCGGGATAAATTTATTACCATTATGCACTTCGAACGTCAGCCCAACCATCGGCGGGATAATTGTGCTGCCGCGCGACCATGTTTTAATTGGCTTGTGGTCATTTTTTTCATTCGCCACCGCAACCTTTTTCAAGATAGACGGGTGAACATAAGGACCTTTCCATACTGAACGAGACATCTAATCACTCCGTTTTTTTATTTTTTCTTTACCAAATGTCTGCTGCGGATAATCATC
>CALXPA010000068.1 GCA_944390185.1 uncultured Alphaproteobacteria bacterium
TCATCCGGGTTTGCAGTACGTTGTCAACCGCATTTGTCCCACAGTGTCGCGGGACATCCTGCACGAAAGGATTTTTTTGCTGATTTAAACAAAATGTCTTTGGCAGAAAATATTGGGCGAAATATCTGTTCGAAAAAAAATGTAGCGTTGTTGAATTTTCACTGTGGAAACGAAAATTTTGGTGCGCTGTTAACATCTGTCGCGCTGAATATGTATATAAATTCAATCGGGTATAACGCGCAAAATATTGATTATATACGTAATCAGCCGTGGATTTTAGAACAGCCAGATAATCCATACTTTGATGCATTCCGTAACACGTATTTGCCACGTACAAGACGCTATCGGTTCGGAGACGATTTGTCGGATTTAAATGAATATTTTCATACATTTATTGTTGGTTCAGATCAGGTCTTTCGCCAGCAATTAACACGTGGCGAAGAAGAGGTGTTTTTGTTATCTTTTGCAAATACAGATAAAAAAATTATGTCGTATGCGGCAAGTTTTGGTACAGATAATCTGGATGCACTGGATGATAAAAGTAAACAAAAATATAAGCACTTTTTGTCATTGTTCGATGTAATCAGTGTTCGTGAATATAGTGGAATTAATATTTGTAAAAATATGGGATTGTCTGCGGTATGGGTAATTGATCCAGTGTTTTTAATTGAACAAAAAAAATGGATTGATATTGCCAATACATGCGAATTAAATCCAGTACAGAACGAAATTGTTTTCTATACAATAAATGAACAGATTGAAAAAGATATAGAAAATTTTGTCGCAAAAAATAAACAAATTTTAGAATACGATTCTGTTAAAAATATTACGCGCGATGTCAGTGTTGAAGAATGGCTGTGGCGTATCAAAAATTGCAAGTTGTTTATTACGGATTCTTTTCATGGCGTGTGTTTCGCGATTATATTTAATGTGCCATTCATTTGTGTAAATCCGAATGTAATGACATCGGCGCGCATGATATCTTTACTGGATTTGTTGAAAATAAAAGGGCGCCTGTATTCGTCGTTTGATGATGTGGATATGACAAAGTTACCGCCGGTTGAATACAGTGTCGTAAATTCAATCATTGCACAAGAACGAAACAAATCGGCCGAATTTTTGCAAACCGAATTGGCGCGTGAAACGACCCGACAATCAGACAAGCAGGCAAAAATTGCAGAATACAATATGATGCGCTTGGCCCGTGCAAAGCAGGATATGCCGTATTTACGGTATAAATACAGGCTGTATAAAATACTGTCAAAAATAACAGTTGGGAAATTGCACGCTAAATTTAAGCAAAAGCGTATCACATATCGGGAAAAATATTATCGTGTAAAAGATATAATTGAAAAATTAGGAAGAAAAAAATGAATTTATCAAAATGTATAGATTTTTTGAATTATCCTTTTTCAGGACAGGCGCGTCGTCGGGTGCGGGAACGCAGAAAGCAAATAAAATTAATCATGACACTGGTTGTGAAAAACGAAGAAGATATTATTGAACAAAATATTCGTTTTCATCATGCGATGGGTGTTGATGGTTTTATTGTAACTGCGCATAACTGCACCGATAAAACAAATGAAATCTTGGAACGTCTGAGGGACGAAGGGTTGGTTTTGCATATCTTTTATGAAACAACCCCAGATCATAAATTGAATGTGTGGGTGGCCAGGATGGTGGAATTAGCAACCAGAAAATATCATGCAAATTGGATGATAAATGCAGATGCCGATGAATTTTATTATTCAAAAAGCTTTAATCTGAAAGAAAGTATCGCCAAAAGTTCTGCGGGGGTGGCGAATGTACTGTGGGTTGATTCGTTGTTTTTGTTCCCAGATGACCGCGCAGATTTCTTGAACTGTCCGTATTTTGTTACAAATCCTTTTACAAAATTCAAGGCACAAGAATTAAAGATAGATACTGACACGCTGTTTGAAGATTTCATTGGTTCCCAGGGCTGTACCAAGGTGATTCATAAGACGTCTGGGCATCCGAAACCGCAAAAGGGCAATCATACAATTATTATAGATAATCCAGTGGTCATAGAATCTGCGGACATCAAATTATTTCATTTTCATATTCAGAATTATAAAAAATATGAAGCCAAGGTTAAACGCTGGATAGAGCCTGTAAAGTATAAACCCGCAGGCGAAGGTGAGCATCTGAAACACATGGTGGCATTATATCAGAATGGAAAATTACGTGACGAATATGATAGAAAATACGGCACTGAAATGCGAGAGTTCCTGATTGAAAATGGTGTTGTGACGCGCGATTTATCGGTCAGTGATTTTATGCGATACCAGGGAATAATTTAAAAAAGGGGTGTATCATGAAATTGTTTTACGTAAAAAAATCTGATTCATGTTGGATTGTATCCGTTTTAGGTATCAAAATAAAAATAAAAAAAGCAAAGGAAATCGGTATATTGCCAATAACAGTATATTTATTTGACGATATTTCTGTTGAAAAAATCACATGTACAAGCATGTTGCCGAAAAATATGAAAGTTTGTGTTGATCCGCGTTTGACACAAGATGAAGCAAAAAGTAATGTGTTGAAAATACATAAATCTTTTAGGGCACGCGGTGTTCGTGTGGAGTATACTTATGGATGTACGAATAGTTTATGTGTTTTGGAAGATTCAACCACGGGCAGCGGTATCGAGGCTCTGATAATTATGATGTCTGGCGACAAAAATGAACTGAAGATAGATAAGGGAACCGCCATGAATGGAACCAAAATATTTTTGGGTAATGGCAGCAAGTGCTTTATTGGAAAAAACTGTATATTTTCATATGAAATCACAATCAGAACAACAGATGGACACGTTATACTCAGTAAAGATAACGGACAGATATTAAACGAACAAAAGGTTCCATGTGTTATTGGTGATCATTGTTGGATAGGAATGCGCACAATTATAAATAAAAATGTAAATATTGCCGATAATACAATAGTTGGCAGTGGTTCTGTCGTTACGCGTCAGTTTGATGAACAATACACTGTTATAGCAGGAAATCCGGCTGGCGTCATAAAGACTGGTGTAACATTTGATGAGAATACGATTTATACTTATAAAAAAGGAACATGCAAATGCTGAATCAAAAATTTGATTTTGTTGTCAGTATTGGTGAAGATTGTGCGTGTGCAATG
>CALXPA010000069.1 GCA_944390185.1 uncultured Alphaproteobacteria bacterium
CCATCTTGCTATTTTATTATCATCTATACTTACATTTGTTGGTATTGTTAATTTTGTAACATTTTGTGAATATGTTATTGTATTTGACATATTAGAATAATCACTATTCGAATGATTGTTATCTCCTGCACTTGCTTTAGATAATACTCTAAACGATACTTCTATAATTTCGTTACTGTATCCTAAAAATTTATAAGCATTATTTATGCTATTGGCTAAATTAATTTCAAATATTCCATTTTTGACAATTCCATCACTTTTCTCTATAAGTGAGTCTATATATGTTCTTGTTGAATTATTATATTTTAATGAATACTCAACTTGATATAGACCTGCTTCTGGAATATCTGTCCATCTTGCAATTTGATTGTCATCTATACTTATATTCGTTGGTGTTGCTAATTTTGTTATATATTGTGAATATGTTATTGTATTTGACATATTAGAATAATCACTATTAATATAAACATTATCTAAAGCGTTTGCACTAGATAATACTTTAAATGATACTTCTACAGTTTCATTATTATATTCTAAATATTTATACGCATTATTAATGCTATTTGTTAAATCTACTTCAAACATTCCATTTTTTACAATTCCATCACTTTTCCAAATAAATAAATCAGTATATGTTTTGATAGTATTATTATATTTTATTGAATATTCAACTTGATATAGTCCTGCTTCTGGAACGTTTGTCCATCTTGCTATTTTATTATCATCTATACTTACATCTGTAGGTATTGCTAATTTTATACCACTTTTTTTATTTACATATAGCAATTCACAATAGTCAGAAAATTCACTGTTAATAACTTCATAATCAGAGATATATTTTGCACACACATTAAAAGTAATTTGATAAGCGTCCAAATTTCTTGATTGTAATATCGTATATATTTCTTGTTGTAAATCAATTTCATTTGAAGAAGTCCCTGTTTCTTGAATTCCTATCATATCTTCTTCATCATATACAACAACATTTATTAAATAATAATTTGCATTATCTACAACATCCCAAGTAGCAGTTGCTGTGCTTTTGTCTTTCCATCTTAGATTTGTAGGTGTATCTAAAATTATTGTATCATCTGCTGCTGAAGATATTGTTAAGAACATAGGCATATATATTGATAATAAACTTAATATAATAACTATTACTAATACTTTATTTATAACATTTTTAATTCTCTTTAACATAATTTTCCCCTCTTTTATTTTACCTTATTTCTCTTAATATTCCTAAAAGAATATATCTTGCATTTTCATAATCATAAGAGCAAGTTGAAAGTACTAAAATTTTATCCTGTTCTGTTACTTTTATATCACTTTCGAAAGTAGAATTTCTAATCGCAATTTGCATTAACTCTTCATTATTACTATTTTTTATAGGCTCTGTATATATATTGCTTTCACTTGAAGTTGTATAACCTGCAATCAATTCGATTTTAAAACTTTTGTTTTCTGTAAATAAATACATCTCTTTATGCTTATCATAATATTCTTGACTTTTGTAATTTATTATTGTCCCAAACATAGTATCATTTTTCATATTATGACCATATACTATAGTCCTATAATCCTCAAAATCACTATTATTTCTGTAATCCATAAAAAGTGTTCCTGCTTGATTATATGTTCCATCTACAAGTCTTCTTAAATAATAATCATTATTGTCCGTTTGTACAATTGGATAATTAATTGGTGTATCTTCACTATATAACCAAGCAATTATATCTTGATTTTGACTTTTTAAAACTTCAAAATCTACATCTATTGGTAATTTAATTTTATCATCATCTTCATTTTCCGAATCTTCTTTTTGTGTTTCATTTACAGCTACTTCAATCAAATTATCATTTAACTTTCTTTGAGCATCTTCTTCTTTATTATAATTATATATTTTATAAGAAAAAAAGCAAAATGCAGATAAACAACCTATAATTATTAAATTTTGCAATATTTTTTTCATTTTTTCCTCAACCTCGTCCAAAGTATTATCATATAAAATTCATTTTGTTTTAATATATTCTAAAATAATTAATTTATCTATTATGTAATTAATTATTTTTTTATATAAGTGGTTCTACTTCTGTAATATGGTTATACAATCTATTCCAATCTTTTATATTTACTTTACCATCTTCGTTGGTATCTGCACACTCTAGCTGATTTTCATCAAGTTCAGATGTTTCATTTATGTAACCATATAATATATTCCAATCTTTTATATTTACTCTACCATCTCCATTAATATCTCCTTGGATATTTTTGACAGCAACAATACAAGTATCTATTTTTCCATTAATAGTTTCAGCCGTAATTGTTGCAGTTCCTTCAGCAATAGCTGTGACTTTTCCATTCTCGTCAACTGTTGCGACCTCTTGATTACTTGACGTCCATCCAATCTCCTTACTATCGACTGTATCTTCTGGAGTTATTGTAGCACTTATGATACAATATTCTCCTTTTTTTAATTCAATTTGATTTTTATCTAATTTTATATTTTCAATATGCTTTATTGTAGGATCTTTTACACTGACTATTATCTTTTCAGTTTTTCCACGAATGTTTAAATCTATTTCAGTTGTTCCTTCCGCTTTTGCTGTTATATTTCCTTTGTAATCCACACTTGCAATTTGCTCGTTTTGACTTGTCCATTGCATTTCTCCTATTGTAACATCTTCCCATGGAACATAGAATAAATCAACTTTTCTTTGTTCTCCTACATTCATTTCATATGATAACGTACCATTTATCATAATTTTATCATATGGTTTATTATATTTTACTATAATTGCATCTTGAACATAAATAGGTTGATTGTGTGAATTTATTTTTTGCTGTGCTGAACTTCCAACGAATATATAAGCTTCATCAGTTTCTACTACTGAATTCAAGCTATCATCTGTATGGCTAGAATTTCTGTCATATACTTTCGACCATTGTAAGTAATTATTTTTATCATATTTTTTTATTGTTGCATTTGTCTCATATCCATCAATTCCTGAAGTTAAATCATCTGTACCATCTGAAATACTTCCTAAATAAATATTACCATCCGAAACTTCCCATTTTTCTCTTTTTATAATCTCATTCTCGTATTCTCCTAGTTCATCCTGTAATTTTACCTCTTTAACATTAAAATTACCATCGTACTTTACAAACATATTATAGTTCTTATTACTATCATTATTTATTCCTAGTAAATCTTTATCAATTGAATTAGTTATCCCTTGAATTAAAAAACCTCCATCACTCGTTTTATAAATTTTAGAAAATCCTTCACCTAATGAACCACCAAAACTTTTTACCCATTCCATATTAAAATTTTGATTATACTTTACAATTATTGCATCGTCATTTCCTTTTATTTGGCTTTCAATCATCTCTTTATAATAATTTGATAAATCATAATTGTATCTATCTAAATAACTTCTCCCAACAACTATATATCCATCATCAACAGTTATAATATCACTAAAATACTCCCAATTATTAGCTTCTAAAGTTGAAGCTGGTAATCCAAATATCATTGTACTATTCGCTGTATTTGTGTTGTTAAAGTTTTTGTAAGTAAATTCAGAATTAATAAAAAGTTGTTTTTTTTCTTTCTCTATCTCTTGT
>CALXPA010000070.1 GCA_944390185.1 uncultured Alphaproteobacteria bacterium
CTTGTCACCCCGCGGCCCGGGCCCCGCGCGACGTGTCGCGTGGGTGGATGCAGACCGCGGGGCCCAGGTTAATTAACCTGTCGCGCAGCGACACAAATCGCTTTTGTCTGTGCTGGCGCACAGGACACTGTTTCACCTGGATCCCGGGGTCAAGCCCCGGGATGACACAGAGAGAAGAACACTGGCCCCCGCGCCACGGGATGACAAGTAAGGAGAACACTGAGGAGCAAGCCCCGGGATGACACAGAGAGAAGAACCCCGGCCCCCGCATCACGGGATGACAAAAAAACACCCGCCACGTGGGCGGGTGGGTGTGGTGCCTCTCTCTCCTGTTTGACACACAATCAATATAATTTATTCTACCCAAATCTTTGCATAGGTTGTTGCGGACTCACTGCCCACCGGGATTTGTACATTTCCCATGGTCACAGACACTTTACCGTCCGTCTGGGACACATCCGTCACCACGGCCCCTGTACCAGTCGTAGTGCTGTCCAGTGCGGTTATCTGCGCCTTGGTGGCATAGGTATTGACAATGTTATTCCCGCTGGCATCGGCCGTGGCTCTGGCCGCGGTACCGGTCGTAGACAACTTACCATTCAACGCATCAGTCAGTCCAGCAATCTTGCTCTGTGCGATTGCGGCCGAACTGGAAACATTTGCATTTGTAATTAATGCCGGCACAACATTCCCCGACGAATTCACCACCATCACATCATTCGCATTCGCTGCTCCCTGGGCGGTGGCGACACGCGCATTCACCTGGGCCGTTGTGGCAAAGTCGCTGTCATTGGTCAGTTCGCTGGTTTTCGTTGGCACCGTGATATTCGCCGTCGCCGCCGTTGCCGAATTCGCCGTAAACGTCGCAACATTCGTGCCATTTTTCTGAATAGTCAGCGTGGCATTATTCACGGTCGGGATTGTCGGCTTGTTCGCCAAATCATTATACGATCCCGACGTTGCAACATCCGCCAGTCCCGCAATCTTGGACGCCGAAATCGCCGCATTGGCGTTGATATCCGCATCCACAATTGTTCCATCGGCAATCTTGGTCGTCGTCACCGCCCCTGATGCCAAGGCATCTGCCCCAACGGCACCCGACGCGATTTTGGCCGCCGTCACCGCATCATCACCCAGTTTAGCCGACGTAACTGCACCACTGGCAATCATGCCGCTGGCGATTGTGCCCGTTATAATATTGCCAGACGCATCCGTAACCACAGCCTTGCTGGCGGCCGTAGATCCCTGGGCCTTGACCACATACGTGCTGGCGATATTGCGCCCACTGCCGTCTTGTATTGCCTTGGTTGCACTGTCCGCATTTGTTGCCGCGGCAACCTTGTCTATTTTTACTGCGGCGCCACTGGCATCAACATAGACCGGATGTGCTGAATCACCCACGGCGGTGTTCGCCGTATGCGTTACCGCAGTGTCGGCATTCTGTTTAGCAGCCAACGCACTGTTTATCACTTTGTTCTGGACAGGATTAGTACTGGATGAACTTAATGCAGCATCCACATCAATGGTCACATTACTAAACTGTTCGTCGACGTATCCCTTGGACGCGATCTCCGCGTGCACATCAACGACCACCAACATGGCCAAAACAGAAACTGCGAAAATGCTTTTTAGCTTTATCATAACCTAAATCTGCCCACAACTAAGTTCGTTTCACACCACCGCTGTAAAAACATTCATTAAACCTGGTTCTGTGTGTGGCGCGGCGTACCACGCCACACATACTTTGCTGTTACCCAACTTATTCTGCTGCACCACGCTTGATAACTTCCCATTCATATTGACCCGCGTTGATTTTCAGAACGCATTCGGCGCCTTCACCTTGGCATTCCTTTGTTGGCGCTTTAATCAATCCCTCTAACGCCGCTGCCAATCCGTCGATCTTGGACATTGCGATTGCCGCCGTGCCCGCGATGTCCGCGTCCACGATCGTACCATCTGCGATGTTAACAGACTGAACTGAATCAGCAGCCAATTTTGCGTTTGTAACCGCATTGGCGGCGATATTTTCGGTCTGAACCGCATTATCCGCCAGCTTTGCATTTGTCACTGCGTCCGCGGCTAATTCAGTTGAACCAACCGCACCGGCGCCGATTCCCATTGTGCCATCTTCTGTGACCGTAACGGCATCACTGGCCTTTACCCCGCCCAGATCTTCTTCTGTTGCCGGTGTCAGCGAATATGCGTTATCTGTCACATATCCAACAACCGCGTCCCCGGACACTGGGGCTGTATCACCATCGGTTACAGTCTGCTTAACATCACTGTCCTGCAACGCACTGTCTGCCTTGTCCAAAGACGCATTTACCGATGTGGACAATTGTGTTTCTGTCACTGTGGCATCTGCGATTTTGGCGGCTGTCACTGCCTGGTTCGCAATCATGCCAGTGGCGATTTGACCGGTAACAACATTACCCGTTCCGTCCGTAATCATCGCCTTGTTTGCATCTTCGGCGCCCTGGTCTACATCAACCTTGCCCGTAACATCACCGGTCAATCCCTGGATTGCCGTACTAACCGCCTTTTCAGATGGATATTTCGTATCGCTGGCCT
>CALXPA010000071.1 GCA_944390185.1 uncultured Alphaproteobacteria bacterium
CTATAATTTCTATGTACATCCTTTAAAATCACATGATAAACATGCAGGAAATGTACTAGAAAATTTATTAGTTACAAACGTTAATTAACAATTCAATATTACTAAACTTTTTTGTACTCTCATATTTTTCATAAATAAAATTATTGAATTTTTCAGTATTAATAAGTTGTAAATTGAGGAGTTCATCCCCAGTTTCTCCCCAATTTTACATAATAGTACCATTTTTTAGTCATTATATAGACTAACTTTATTTTATAAAAAATGTCTATAACATTTGAAACTGTAAGAATATATCAAATTTAACTTTTTAAAAATATAAACTTTTCATCTTAGGGTTATGAGCGAGACTTGGCCAGTTTTTGTAGGTTTGTGAAAATTAGAGTTTTTGTTGGTATTTCAGTAATTTTATTGATTTTGGTTTTGAGAACATTTGTGCATTTTTAGGGCTTTTTTTGAGGGTTTATTACCCAATTTTTTCCCAATAGGTAATGTACGTCTGTTCGTATCTAGAATTAGTATTTACTGTATTTTTAAAAAGCATTTTTTGCTGTTAAAATTTTAATTTTTATGGAGGTTTTTATTTATGAATAATTTTAGAGAAGTTAATGATGATATTTTAAAGGAGTGGTTAGAATTTAGAGAGGAAACTGCTTTTTGTGAGATGTCTCCTCAAGATAAAAAATATTGCATATATTTTGAAGAAATATCCGAAAGAATACTAAAAAATGTACCTAATAACAATAAGAAATATGTTCAAAAACAACTAGATCAGCTTGATAAGAATTTTATGGATTATTTATATTACTGGAACGAAAAATACTACAGAAATGGATTTATTGATGGAGTGCAGTTGATTGGAGGATGTATAGAAAAATAATTATATTAATATCGGAGGTTTTAAATATGGAAATAAATAAAGAATTTGTTGAAAATTTAATAAAACAATGGATTAATTTTAGAGATAACGAGTTTGATAGATTTAAAAATATGAAATGTAATGAAAAATTAGATTTTGATTCATTTAATGATAAAATTTTAAGTTGTGTTTCTGGACAAGACTATAAATATGTTGCTAACGAATGTGAAAAATTCTATAAACATATTGTGAATTTTTCATCTTTCTATAATGAAAAATATTATCAAGCTGGTTTTGCAGATTGTTTAAACTTAGTTATTATGAGCCTTGGTGGAACTGGAATTAATAAATAATTCTAAATGTAAAAAGTGTGAAACATACACAATGTATATTTCACACTTTTTGAAAATTTTACACCAAAAATTTTATATTATTTTTTTAGACTTCATTAAATATTCCCTTATATAATATGCTTTAGACGATGCACATTCAATTAGTGCATTTAATATTCTCTCGCAAATGTTATACATTTCTCTTGATATAGTATTATTTTCAAGATTCATTACATATGAATGAAGTACATTTTCTAAATAGAATATACTATTTCTACTTTTTTCTAAGTTACTCTTTATGTCATTTTCTGGTAATGTTTTAAAGGTTCTTAGTCCTTCTTTCAATATTAGTTCAGAGAAATAATACATTAAAGAACTTATTCCTTCAAATACAATAACATTAATGTTTGAATTTTTTACAAATTCACAAATGTATTGGACTCCTCCTCTTATTGGTGGATTTTTAAAATCTACTGGTTGCCATGGCATATTCAAATAAATATACTCTGATAAAATTTCAGCTCTTTCATCATATTTGTATTTTTCGCCATCTGCAATTTTTTTAGAAATGTCAACCATTACATTTAAGATTTTATTAAAAAACTCCCAATATTTATCTATGTTATTATTTTTCTCTGTCAGTAATCTGTATTGCAATAATGTCCATTTCATAAAATATGGTGCATTGTTACACGCTTCCTTTATTTCCTCCATATAATTATCTAAATCACTTTCTACCATTTGATAAAAATAGTTTCCAAAGAAGTCAGTATAGTATTTTAATAATTCGAAATAACCTTCATCCATTCTATGTCCTTTTTTTCTATAATTATTTTTTTCTTCTTCAGCCAATACAATTCTATTTAGTATTTCTAATATAATATTATCAAATTCCACATTATATTTTTGTGGTAACATCATCATTTTTTCTGTAACGCTATATAAAGAGCATTCTTTCTTATCATTGATCAATTTAGAGAAATCATCAATTTTTAATAATTTTTTTCTTATCCCTTTTAGCCATTTTGAATAATTATTTTCATTTTTATTTTTATCTAGATAATTTATAGTTCTATTTTTTTGTTTTTCTTTTGATTCCAGTATATCAAAATACTCAGTTAAATTAATACACCATTTTGCTAATTTTTGATCTACATTCCATAAATATTTTCCTATTCCAATAGCTGTATGTAATCTAATATCTACATCACAAGATGTTAACCCTTTGGTCAATAGTTCCTTTTTTTCATTTTCTTTTAATTCATAACAAATACATGAAAATGCTTCTGCGGCAGTCCATAATCCAGTATTATCTATTCTTCCATTTCCAGTAATTGTATTTAAAGTTCTCTCGTATTTTATAAACTCATTAATTATAAATTCTTTACACCAATTTCTTTCGTTCTCTTTTAATTCCTTATTGAAGGTAATATATATAATTGCAATACTTTCTATTATTCCCACCATATATAAAGATAGTTTTTCATCACCATCAAGGTTGTCATAAATTGCCACCAGTTCCTTTACTTCTTTAAGAAGCATATTAACATTTTTATATATAGAAAATTCGAATTCATTATTTTTAGCTTTGCTTGTCCAATTAATAATCCCAAAAAACCTATTCATTAAATCATTCTTTTTCTTAGTTTCTTCTGATATTTTCAATAAGTTTTCATCAGTTATTTCCCCGCTTGTACAAATAATTTGGTTATTTTCTTCGTCTAATTCATATTTGTACTTTCTTGAATCGATTCTATTTAACCTAAATTTCCATTCAGTTATATCTTTATTTTTCTCGTCAAGCTTATCTATTACTTTCCATACATCCTCTCTCAAATCCGTAAATTGTAATTTTGTACAAAGACTTTCTAAAGTTTCTTCTCTCCACTTTCTCGTTGCTGCTTTTCTTCTATCCTCTTCATAAATTTTTTTCAATATATCATTATGCATAGCAAACCAATTTATTTCTTTATCTCCCATTTCTTGAACTCTTCTTGCTATATCCATATCATAGAAATCATTATTTTGTAAAAGTAGTAAACCACTTCTTCCTAAACTTTTATAATATGGTATAGCTACAGATACTAAAACAGAAGTAGTAAATACAGAATTACTGTTTGATAAAATATAATCTATGCAATATTCAATCTCTTTTTTATTATCTTTAAAATATTCAAAATGTTCAATAAGATTATTTTCTAATGCCATTAATGCTGATTCTATTAAATATGGTGTATTACTCATGCCTCTGTATGCTAACCAAAAACTGTTTATACCATACTGTTTAATTATTGTTCCGTCTTCCTTCTTTATTTCATAAACAATTTTCTCTAAAATGTTTATTTTCTCTTCTTCACTATACTCTTTTAAGCTATTTTTTATATATGTTTCAGCAGATATGTTGCACAATTCTATAACAAAATCTATAGCCTTTTTAGGGCAATACATAAATAAACTTCTAAATGGCTCCCTCTTTCCACTTGGTGGAAAATAGTCATGCCTTGAAGAAGACTTTAAGCCATATATCTTATACTCATCCCAGTCATCATTAATGTAAAATGGAAGCTTATCGTTTTCTTTTGTTTTCTCTTTTATAAACCATTCTTTTTTTGCTACTTTTATTAATATTTCTGGATTGTTTTTTGCTATAAAACATGTATACAAGCTATGATATATCTGTTCAGCTATATCATCTATATAATTATTTTTTTTCCTTTCTATATCATTAAACACTGTGTTTTCTAAAAACATATTGAATTCATTTGATATACTATTATATGTTATCATTGCTATTGAAAATATATCTTTTATTAGTTCTCTTTCACTATAATTATCTTTTATTCTATCTATAATAAATAAAGATAACAATCCTGCTTCTCTTGATTCAAGTGGTAGCTCCTCATTTATGTTTATTATAGATGACCATTCTTTTAATATTTTAAAGCAGTGAATATCCATGTTATCCGATAATTCTTCTCTTTTATTGTATAAGAACTTAATTATTTCCTTCCATGATTCTCCATATGGTTTTAAAGTAATTAAAGCTGATTTCTTTGCCATACTTTCATTTGTGGTTATATTAAATAAGTCCATATTAGGTTTTTTGGCAGTAACTCTTATCATAAAACATAATCTTTTTAATAAGTTGCACTTGTCATTTAATAGCTCTTTTTCTAATAAACTTAATAACTTACCTAATTTATTACTAAATATTATAGCTGACATAGTTTCATCATACCATATGTTCTTTAGTTCATTTGTAGAAAATACCTCTTTTATATAATTATTTATAAAATCATCATCTTTTTCATTTAACCACAATCTATATGCTCTACACATGGATTGTTCACAACCAATATTAATAAAAAACTCATTTAAATTATTATTATATATCTTATATTGCTTTTCTATATAATTTTCTATTGCCCAATCTTCAAATACATCATGAGTTAAATATACAAATCCGTCTTTTATAGAAACTAGCCCGTCTTCTTCTAGTTTAGTTATAGCAGAAAAATCAAACTCATTAATATCTACTGCATATGTCATTGCTAAAGATCTTTTTAAAGCTATTTCTATAAATGTTTTCTCTCTTTTATATGGCAATCCATCAGCTCTTTCACTATTCTTTTTTATTATTTTCTCCCATATAACGTTTTTAATTGTATCTTTAGTATCGTTTTTCGTTAAAATATATCCACTATTAATTATTTTATAAACTGATGATAGATAAAATGGATTTTTTATTAATTCTAATATTTCTTCGTTGCAATTTAATGTTTTTAAATTTGGTATCTTCTCTATAAATTCATCTATTTGTAATTTTGAAAACTTATTTATTTCAATAATATCATATTTAATACCGTACTCACTAATAAAGTTCATAATTATCTGTTGTACAGCATAATTTCTCGTTGTTGCTACAATCTTCCATTCAGGATGTTTCGAAATTAATGATAAAAAGTCTAAAAAAGCTCTATTACTTTCCAATTCTAATATTTTTTCTAACGCTTCGATGAATATCACTTTATCATTACATAATGTAATTATATTAAACAAATCTGTTATATTACTGTTAACTCCTATACCACTGAAAACATTTTGAATATTAGGGTGGTTGAATTCTTCCGTTCTAATCGCTAATGAATATCTATTTTTACAATATTTTTTCCAATACTCTTTAGCAATTCCAGACTTTCCTATTCCTCTTTCTCCTGTTATTAAAACTAATTGATTATTTTCTAGTAAATCGTTAACTTTATCTATTTCTTCATTTCTATTTATTGTTATTCCAGCAACATCACTATTCATATTCTCTATTATTAAATCAGTATGCTTTTGCAATTTTTGTCTATCTATTTTTATTTCGCCGTCATCTGTATTTACATCAAAATCTAATTCTTCTTTTATTTGTTGTAATGAAATTGTTCCAGCATTTTGGTTTTTGTCTGCAACATAACAATATAGTTTATTTCCAAAATTGTCTTCTTTTATTAAGATTTCTAATGCAGACATAAAAGAAGATTTTATATAACTATTAGGTGTATCCACATCTAAAATACTTATACTAAATATTTTTAAAAATTGCCAGATTTCCCTATCTGTTAAATCATCTTTTTCTTGCATCAAATGATACTTTATAATTTCAAATTTCTTTTTCTTATCATCACTACTAAATTTGTTTTTATATATTTTATTAATAAATTCTTCTTCATTTTCGCATGAGTTTGCCCATGCATTAATTGTTTTTAACGACTCAATATCTGTTTTTGAAAGTCCAGAAACAATTATATCAATGCAGTCTCTTTCCATATTAAAAAGTTTGCTATTATTAAAATCATTCCAAGCTCCTTTAATAACGTCTTTTAATACTGTATCACTTTTAGTTATTGAAATAGAATGTTTAATTTGGCAAAGCATTTTATTTCCGTTATCTCCAAAAACAATACAATCATCTGTATCATATCCTTCATATCTTCCCTGCAATTTGATTTTTTCAACTTTTTCAGCTTTTAAATTAATAATTTTCCATCCTAATATCATTGAAGCCACAAAAAATGTTTGCACACCTATTTCATAATTTACTCCTCCACCTCCCACTGAAAATGGATTACTAATTTCTGCCCTATGCTCACTTTTCTTATTACTCAATTATTTCCGACCTCCTTATATATTACTTTTTTATAAAGCTTTAAGATATTTTATTATTTATCGAAAAAGCAAAATAATCCTGTAATTTTTAATTACTTTCATACTTTGCTTTTCATTTGTAACCTTATTCTAAATACTCTTTTAATCCATCAACTATTTTATAAACTTTATTCATTGGATTTCTTTGTGATGCTTGTCCATCTTTATTTAATTTTTCCATATATTCACAATTTTTTATTGCTGTATGTAGCTTTCCCTCACTTGTAACCTTATCAAATATATTTGTATCGTTTTTAGTATAATCACCTAATCCTTTTTTCTGAAATTCTTTACTAAGTTCTTGTAATACATCATCTTTTGAAGTATATCTGCTTACTTTCTTAAAATGTGCTAATAGCCAAAGCTCAAAATTAGGATTAGACCAAGCTACATTATAATTGCAATTATCTATCGCTGAATTAAATTGTTCATCATTATAATCATCTTTGTCAAATACTACCCAGACTTGTCCATATACCTTATTAGCATGATTAACTGTTTTTTGAGTATATTTTACTAAAGATGTTGTATTCATTCCTGTTCCTTTTATATCAATATTTGGAATTAAAACATCTACCTTATTTCCATACTTTTCATTAATCTTTTTCTTTAATCCATTAAAGTAATTAGGTTCTGTCTTTTTTCCTTCACAAATAATTAAGTAATTGGCTGGTGCTTGCCTTTTACTTTTTAGTCTGTCTTTTCTTGAAATATTATTATTTTTCATAATCTATATTAAATTCTTCCAATACTGGAATAGCACCATATCTTCCAGTTAAATAGTCTTTATTGTAAGTTGCATCATTTCTTACTTTTTTGCCCGCATTTTTATCATCTTCTAGTATATAATCAGACAATGCATATATTTCAGAAATACCATCTTTATTTTTTTCTGCAAACCATATTTCGTCTCTTCTAAATGTTTCTTTATTTAGGTTTACTGTGTCATGTGTTGAATATATTAACTGCCCATTGCCTTTATTTGTATCACTATTATGGAATAAATTAATAATATATCTCGTTAATAAAGGATGTAGTTTTGCATCTAATTCATCAACAAATAATACCATACCATTTTTTAATGCATCCATAAAGAAATCAAATAAGTGAAACATTTTTCTAGTACCATTGGATTCCAAATAAAATGGTAATGCTTTCAATTCTCCATTTTCTCCCTTATGAATAACTTCAATGTCTATAATACCATTGTTGCTTTTAACAGCTTCTATTGAATCTGGTGTAGTTTTTATTCCCTCAATTCCAGAATCAAAAGTTTTTATGAATTTTAATAATTCTTTTTTATAATTTTCATCACTTAATATTTTTAATGAAACTCTGTTATTAATAAATCTTTCAAAATTTGGATTAC
>CALXPA010000072.1 GCA_944390185.1 uncultured Alphaproteobacteria bacterium
CCCGTCAAGGCGCGACACATCGTAGACGCTGTCGCTGTAAGCCGGGCGGAACCTGGCCGAGCGGACAGACGCCAGAGCGGCGTAGTGGCGCTGCGGCACGTCGGCGCGCAGATACAGGCGGCTGTTGCGTGTGACGCTGGCCAGAGGCTGGCCCACGCCGACATAGTCGCCCTCCTTGACCAGGCACGCCTTGACATAGCCGGTGAGCGGCGCCGCCACAGCCGTGCCCCCGCCGCGGCGTCCGCCCGTCGCCCGGTAGGCCAGGCGGGCGCGCTCATACTCGGAGCGGGCAGCGTTAAGCTCACTCTCGGTCACAAGACGGTCGGAGGCCAGCCCCTTCAGGCGGTCGTACTCACGCCGGGCGGCCTCGTAGGCCACGCGGGCGCGCTCCGACGGGTCGCCGTCCTGTATGCGGCCGCCGGAAATGACGAACATGGCCGCGCCCTTGGCCACGCGCGCACCCTCGGTGAGCGGGCGGCTGAAGCTCACCGTGCCCGCCACCGGCGAGACCACGGCTGACTCGTCGCCGGCGGCCTCCATGATCATGCCGGCGGCGGGAATGACGCCGCTGAAGTCGCCAGCCGCCACCCGGCTGACCATGACCCCGGCCTCGCGGGCCGCGTCATGGCTCAGCACAATCTCGCCGGAGGATGCCTGGCGGGCCTCCTTTTTCTCCTCGTCAGGGGCGTGCAGACCGTCGCCGCCGGCATCTCCGCCGCCGCAAGAGGCCAGCAGGGCCACCGCGAAGGTTCCTAAAACATATAATCTCCTGGTCATAAATCTGTATTGTTTTTTGTTTGTCATAAAGTCCGTTGCCGTCTTGCTGTCGGCCACAGCCCACTTGCAGTTGAGCCATAGCGTCGGCAAAGGTAACGAGAAAGCACTGCAACCGGGTTGCAAAAACAACGGGCGCACGATACTTGCAAATATGCAACTAAAAACAGACTCAGCCGGACGGTCTCGCGCCACCTGCCGCCTTGTGTTGCGAAAAAGGCCATATCGCAGCCCGAAACGGCCCAAAACGAAAGCTAAAACGGGCCATTTCGCAAAGCAAAATGACCCGTCTCGCAATGCAGTGATTGTCAGGCGGTTACGCCGTCTGACACAGATTAACACTTTTAACAAAAGGATTGTTAAAACGGGATTTGTTTTAATGAATGTCCGCAAGTTGCCAAATGCTCAAATATCCGTAGGGCGTGTCTCGCAAGCCGTCATTCCGCTGAAAAGCGGAATCCAGCAAGCATATGGGCGTTCTGGATTCCGCGTCGGGGCGCGGAATGACGGCTTGCGAGACACGCCCCTCATGGAGCACACAACTTGGCAAGATGCGGATATTCATATTTGATTTTCCGCGATGACTTTGGCTTCCTCTCATTCCCACAGACTGAGCTGGCCGTCGCCCAGAAGGCGGAACGAGCGCCGATGAAACGGGCTGATTCCGCAGGCGCGGATGGCCTCGCGGTGCTTTTTCGTGGGGTAGCCCTTGTTGCTCTGCCAGTCGTACTGGGGATAGCGGAGGGCGAGCTCGTCCATGTAGTCGTCGCGGTATGTCTTGGCTAGAATGCTGGCGGCGGCGATTGACAGGTACTTGCCGTCGCCTTTTACGATTGTGGCTGAGGGCAGGTCGCGGTAGGGCTTGAAGCGGTTGCCGTCGACAATGACGGCCTGCGGACGCACCGCGAGGGCGTCGAGAGCGCGGTGCATGGCCAGAATGCTGGCGTTGAGGATGTTCATGCGGTCTATCTCCTCAGGCGTCACAATGCCGACGGCCCAGGCCACGGCGTCGCGCTCGATGTCAGCCCGCAGCGCGTAGCGGCGGCGGGCCGACAGCTGCTTGGAGTCGTTGAGAAGCTCGTTGCGGTAGCCGGGAGGCAGAATGACGGCGGCGGCATACACGCTTCCGGCCAGACAGCCGCGCCCGGCCTCGTCGCATCCGGCCTCAACAAGATTCTCGAAATAATGGTCTTTAAGCATGACTGGAATTGTAAATGGGTGTTAACCGTTTCGCATCATTAACAGAAATAATCCGCGATTGAACCTTTTGTGCACGAAAAGGACGTTTCTTTGCAGAAGTAAACAATGAATGCAAAACTAAAAATTCAATATTATGAAAAGTGAACTGACAATCGACGCCGGAAGAAGCACGGCGGGAACAGAGGCACGACCGGCTTGCACAGCAAGGGGAACAGTACGCAGAATGCTGACGGCCGTGGCCGACTATTACTCGAAAGCGCTCGGACGCGAGGTGAGCCTGAAGCAGACGCTGCTGCTGGCCAACGCGCAGGCGGCGTTCTTTATGACCGTGTTCCCCGCAGACTGTCCGCTGCCGGCGCGGGCGGCGTGCGCCGTCTGGCTGGTGTCGGCCCTGCTGAAATGCCGCCGCAGCCTGCTCAGAACATCTTGCTGACGCGGCTGACGCCATCGACAAGCGCGTCGATTTCCTCTTTCGTGTTGTAGAGAGCGAACGAGGCGCGCACCGTGCCGAGTATGCCGAGACGGTCCATGAGCGGCTGGGCGCAGTGGTGGCCGGTGCGCACGGCAATGGCGAGACGGTCGAGCAGCGTGCCCATGTCGAGGTGGTGAATGTCGCCGACAAGAAACGACACCACGGCATCCTTATGCTCCGACTCTCCAAAAAGCCTGATTCCATCGACGGTGCGCAGCCGCTCCATGCAGTAGCGCGTAA
>CALXPA010000073.1 GCA_944390185.1 uncultured Alphaproteobacteria bacterium
CGCGTTAAATCCCTTGCAGACCAATGGGTGCAGACGAATTGCCTTGCCTTCGATTAACACTGGTTCAAATGCCAACAGTGATAATCTGTGCAATGTCGGCGCGCGGTTTAACAATACAGGATGCTGGTAAATAACCTTTTCCAGAATTTCCCATACAACATCTTCGCCATTTTCAACCATTTTGCGGGCGGTCTTTAATGTGTTGGCATAATCACCCGCCAACAGACGCGCATACACAAACGGCTTGAACAATTCCAACGCCATCGTTTTCGGTAAACCAACCTGGTGCAATTTTAATGATGGACCCGACACAATCACGCTGCGCCCGGAATAGTCCACACGTTTACCCAACAGGTTCATACGGAAACGACCCGCTTTACCACGCAATGAATCAGACAGCGATTTCAACGGACGACGATTCTGGGACACCATTGGACGCGCCTTGTGCCCGTTATCGAACAGTGAATCGACTGCTTCTTGTAACATGCGCTTTTCATTGCGAACAATGATTTCAGGCGCGTGCATATCAATAAAACGCTTTAGACGATTGTTACGAATAATAACACGACGATACAAATCGTTCAGGTCAGACGCCGCGACATGCCCCGCATCCAATGTAACCAACGGACGCATATCTGGTGGAATAACCGGAATAATATCCGGCAACATCCACGCCGGTTCCGTTTTAGAATCCAAGAATGCTTCGACCAATTTTAACTGTTTAATCAGCCCTTTGCGTTTTGCCTCGGACTTGGTTTCTGCCAATTCGGCACGCAGACGTGTGCGTTCATCGCCCATATCCAGGTTTGCGATAATGCTGCGGATGCCTTCGGCACCGATGCCGACATGAAATGCATCTGCACCAAATTCTTCGACCGCGTTTTGATATTCGTCTTCGCTGATAACGTCGTATTGTTTCAGATTTGTTAAACCCGGTTCAATAACGATGTACGCGTCGTACGAAATAACCTGTTCCAATTTTTTCTGGGGCAGATTGTTCAACAGCGTTGCGATTTTACCTTCACGCAAAAACCATGTGTGTGCAACGGGCATCGCCAATTTAATGTGTCCCATACGTTCGCGACGAACCGTCGAAGACCCAACTTCGACCCCACAGCGTTCACAAATGACGCCACGGAATTTAATTCTTTTATATTTTCCACATGCACATTCATAATCCTTGACCGGACCGAAAATCTGCTGGCAGAACAGTCCCTCGGGCTCTGGTTTCAGCGAATGATAGTTAATTGTTTCTGGTTTTTTAACCTCGCCATGGGACCAGGACAGAATTTCTTCTGGGGACGCAATGGTGATGCGCAGTGCGTCAAACTGTTCCTTGGTTTCGATTTGTCCGAATATTTTCTGCAACATATTGGTCATATATTTTGCTCCTTTCAGTCGCTCTCTGTGTTATTTGTTGGTGACGCCTGTGCGCCACCAGACACAATAACTTAATCTATTTTCTTTGGTGTTAACGCCAATCCCAACCCGCGCAGTTCGCGCACGAACACGTTAAACGCTTCGGGTGTGCCGGTTTGGATATCGTTGCTGCCGGATATAATGGCTTCGTACATTTTGGTACGACCGACAATATCGTCCGACTTTACGGTCAGCATTTCGCGCAACAGGTGGGCGGCACCATGTGCCTCCAGTGCCCAAACCTCCATTTCACCCAAACGCTGACCACCCATGTGGGCCTTGCCCGACAGTGGCTGTTGCGTGACCAAAGAATAACTGCCGATTGAACGTGCGTGAATCTTTTCATCAACAAAGTGATGCAGTTTCAGCATGTACATCACGCCAACCGTCACAGGACGCGCAAACTTTTCGCCAGTCATCCCGTCATACAGTGTAAATTGGCCCGTTTCTGGCAACTTGGCCATTTTCAGCATACGCGCAATATCATCGGGCGTTGCACCGTCAAACGTCGGGGTCGCCATCGGCACACCATCGCGTAACAATGCGGCTTCGGCACGGACATCTGTATCAGTCATTTTTTCCAGTTTTTCTGATACTTCTTTGCCGTAAATCTTGCCGATTGTGGTGCGCAGGTCATCCGTCACAGCGCGTTTCTGCTTTACTTCATCCAACACCGCGCCAATCTGTTGACCCAGACTGCGTGCCGCCATACCCAAATGCGTTTCTAAAATCTGGCCAATATTCATACGCGATGGCACACCCAACGGATTCAGAACTAAATCGACAGGGGTTCCATCTTCCATGTATGGCATGTCTTCGATTGGGACAACCTTGGATACAATACCCTTGTTTCCGTGGCGTCCGGCCATTTTATCACCAGGCTGCAATTTCATCTTGTGCGCGATATAGACCTTGACTTCTTTTAACACACCGGCACCCAAAGAATTGCTTTCTGTTGCCTTGGCAACTTCGGCATCTGCCTTGTCATTCAGTGCCTTTAGACGTGCAACGTGCTGGTCACGCAGTTCATCGATTTTCGCCTGGGCGTCTTTGTTACGCACAACCAGTTTTTTAACATCCGCTGGTCTGATACCTTCGAACACTTCTTGGGTCAGTTTTTTACCGATAAACGGCTTTAAGCTGCCGGTGCCGGCATCGATTATCATACCTTCGGCAATTTGGAATATCTGGTCCGCAAAGCCACGTTCCATGATTGATGTTTCTGCATCACGATCTTGGTTAATTTTTTCAATCTTTTGCAGTTCAATCATCTGGGTGCGTTCGTCTTTTTTAACCCCATGGCGGGTCAGCACGTTTACACCGATAACCGTACCTTCTTCGTTTGGTCCGACGCGCAAAGACGTATCTTTGACGTTTAATGCCTTTTCACCAAAGATGTTGCGTAACAACGCCTCTTCGGGGGTCAGCAATGTTTCAGATTTTGGCGACACACGCCCGACCAAGATATCCCCCTGTTTCACGCGCGCACCAACATAGATAATCCCAGATTCGTCCAGATTCTTCAAGGCTTCTTCACTGACATTTGGGATATCGCGTGTAAAGCTCTCTGGGCCCAACTGGGTATCACGAACCTTGAATTCTTTTTCAACAATCTTGACCGATGTAAACACGTCGTCGCGCGAAATGCGTTCGGAAATAACAATAGAATCTTCATAGTTATATCCGCGCCATGGCACAAACGCCACCAACACATTACGCCCCAGTGCCAGTTCACCGTAATTCATCGACGAACCGTCGGCAATAATGTCGCCCGCAGATACGCGATCGCCAACCTTTACCAATGGTTTTTGGTGAATCAATGTTTCACTGTTACTGCGTTCGAATTTTTCCAGATTGTAAATATCCACACCCGTCACAACGTTGCGGCTGTTCATACATTTAACCACGATACGATTTGCATCCACAGATTCAACAACACCGCTGTGCTTGGCAACCTTGCCGGTGCGGGAATCACGTGCAACCTCGCGCTCAATACCGGTTCCAACCAATGGGGCCTGGACCCGCAATAATGGAACGGCCTGGCGCTGCATGTTTGAACCCATCAACGCACGGTTCGCGTCGTCATTTTCAACGAACGGAATCAGTCCCGTCGCAATAGACACCACCTGGCGCGGTTCAACGTCAATCAGGTCAATTTCTTCCTTGGGCACCATGGTAAATTCGCCATCAACACGTGCCGTCACGACGTCTTCGGACAAAACGCCGGCCGCCGTTGTCGGGGTGTTACCCTGGGCAATTTTGTGCCCCAGTTCTTCGTCCGCCGTCAGATATACCATTTTATTGGTAACCTTGCTGTTTTCGACAACATAGTATGGCGTTTCAATAAACCCGTATGGATTCACACGCGCGTACGTCGCCAAGTGGTTAATCAGACCAATATTGGCGCCTTCGGGTGTATGAATTGGGCACAAACGACCATAGTGCGTCGGATGAACGTCACGGACATCAATTCCTGCGCGGTCACGGTTCAGTCCGCCTGGCCCCAATGCCGATATACGACGCTTGTGTTCCAGTTCAGACAATGGGTTATACGCATCCATAAACTGGGATAACTGTGACGTCCCCAAGAATTCAGACACCAACGACATTAATGGTTTTACATTGATAACGTCTTGGGGTTGCATGTTTGCAATGTTTGGCGATGACAGACTTTCGCGAACCAGACGTTCAATGCGAACCATGCCGGTACGGAAATTCTGTTCCAGCAATTCACCAACTGTACGTACACGACGATTAGACAGATTATCGATATCATCAACAGTGTCTTTGTGATCGATGATATTTGTCAATGTCTTTAACACCGCCAAGAAATCCGATTTCGTCAACAAACGTTCGTCTTCGGGCTTTTTACCAGAATCAATCTTTAAACGCTTGTTCATCTTAAAGCGCCCCACCGCCGACAAATCATAGTATGCCGGATCAAAACCCTGGCGCATGAACAGATTAATCGCCGCCTCTAGCGTGGGACGTTCACCCGGACGGATGATGTTATAGATTTCAATTAACGCCTCTTCACGGTTGGCGGTTTTGTCGGCAATCAGCGTGTTACGCATGTGCGCTGTTAATGTCGTGTTGTCAATGGATATCAGCGATATGTGACGAACATTCATCTTTTCCAGATCGGACAAAACCTCTTCTGTGATTTCAGTGCCCGCACGGTATACAACATTCCCCGCATCATCCATAATCGGATCAAACAAATATTCACCGACCAGTGCATCTGGGATAATGCCAAATTCTTTGGACGCATCCATTACGCGCTTTAAACGCTTGGCATTCATACGATCGCCCTTGGACGCCAATGGCTTTTTATCACGTGGATTAATCAAATCATAATTCAGACGATATTTATCCAGACCTTCGAACGCGGACGTTTGGCCAATCCACATATTGCCGTCAAAATCCAGATTAATCCGTTTGTAAAATACAGACAATATTTCCGCATCGTCCATACCACGAATTGTTGCTTTGCGCGGATCGGCAATCCATTTCTTTTCATCTTCGGCGGCCGGCAGGCAACGCAACAAAACCGTCGCCGGAATTTTACGGTGACGGTCGATACGCACATAAATCACGCCCTTGGATTCTTCAAAATCAATCCATGAACCATGTTCTGGGATAATACGCGCGGTGTATGTGATTGGATTACCGGCAATCTTGGCCTCTTTGGTGGTGGCGAAAACGACACCCTGGGCACGATGCATCTGGGACACGATAACACGTTCCACGCCCGACGCGATAAAGCTGCCGCGTTCGGTCATTAATGGCACTTCGCCCATAAATATTTCTTGTTCTTTGATATCGCGCAGTGTTTTTTTACCATCTTCGGCGATATCCCATAAAATCAACCGCAGTTTTAATTTCAACTTGCTGGAATACGTCACATTACGCAGCATGCATTCTTTGACGTTATAAACAGGCTTGTCCAACGTATATTCAACGAATTCCAAATCGGCAATTCCCGCATAGTCCCGAATTGGAAACATCGATGCAAAGACATTTTGCAGACCGATATTTTTTCTGTTTTGCGGGTCTATATCAGCCTGCAAAAAATCCCGGTATGAATTATATTGAATTTCAACCAAATCAGGAAGCGGAGTTTGCAAAAAACTTTTTCCAAAAGATTTTCTGAATTTCTGGATAACTGCCATGGGTATCAATCCTTTTTTTTGTGCGTTTTGCAAACGAAACGATATCTGTATATATTTTACGTCCATGACCCACCCAGGGATTTTGCAAGCCCCAGGTGGGCATAAACGGCGCGGCATCACCGCGACTTTTTATTTTGTGCCATCCGGCACAGGATGAATTATTTCAATTCAACCTTGGCACCGGCACCTTCTAATGTCGCCTTCATTTTTTCGGCTTCATCTTTGGCAACAGCTTCTTTGACTGTCTTTGGTGCAGATTCGACCAACGCCTTGGCTTCGCTCAGGCCCAAGCCTGTGATATCTTTCACAGCCTTGATAACGGCCAACTTGTTTGCGCCGACATCGGACAGAACAACATCAAATTCTGTCTTTTCTTCGGCCGCCGCCGCCGCCGGACCCGCAGCAACAGCAACCGCCGCCGCGGCGCTGACGCCCCATGTTTCTTCCAATGCCTTGGACAGTTCGACCGCTTCCAAGACAGTCAGTTTTGACAATTCTTCAACTAATTTTTGAATGTCTGCCATTTTTTGCTCCTATATAAT
>CALXPA010000074.1 GCA_944390185.1 uncultured Alphaproteobacteria bacterium
CCCTGTTCCTGTCGTTCGTCAAGGCGGCCATCGAGTACAAGAAAGACAATGTAAAATAATTCAATGTGCCAATGTGCTAATATGCCAATGTGCCAATGCCCTATGAAAACTTGATGGGCAGACACAGCGCAGCCTTATTAGCACATTAGCACATTTATCACATTAGCACATTAATAAAATAAGAACCCAATGGACAAAAACACCATTACCGGCCTGGTGCTGATAGCCCTCCTCCTCATAGGCTTCAGCATCCTGAGCCGACCCAGCAAGGAGCAACTGGCAGCCCAGCAACGCTACTACGACTCCATAGCCCAAGTGCAACAACGCGAAGCCGACCTCCGCGCCAAAGCCGAAGCAGCCTTGGCCAACGAGCAGAAGCAATCGCTCTATGACTCTACGTCCGTATTCTTCCAAGCCCTGCACGGCACGGACGAACTGGTGACCATCCAGAACGACGTGGCACAACTGACCCTGAACACCAAGGGAGGCACCATCTACAAGTCCGTCCTGAAGGACTACATGGAGCAGGACAAGAAGACGCCCATCACCTTGTTCCGGGGCGAGGACGTCAACCTGAACTTCCTCTTCTATAACCAGCGGGAGACCATCCTCACCGAGAACTATTACTTCACGCCCGTTGACCGCACGGACAGCACCGTCACCATGCGCCTGCAAGCCGACAGCGCCAGCTACATCGACTTCCGCTACGCCATGCATCCGGGCTCGTACCTCGTGGACTTCAGCATACAGGCTGTGGGCATGGACGGCAAACTGGCTTCTACCAACAAGCACGTGGACATCGAGTGGAGCCAACGCGCCCGCCAGTTAGAGAAAGGCTACACCTACGAGAACCGCCTGGCCGAACTGACCTACAAGCGGGCGGGTGAAGGAACGGACAACCTTTCCGCCAACGGCGATGACCAGGAAGACGTAGTGGAGCCGGTGACGTGGATAGCCTTCAAGAACCAGTTCTTCTCCTCCGTCCTCATCACGGACGCCAACTTCGAGAAGACGAGCCTCTCTTCCAAGATGGAACCCAAGGAAAGCGGCTACATCAAGGACTACGCCGCTGAGATGAACACCGCCTTCGACCCCACGGGCCAACAACCCACGCAGATGTACTTCTACTTCGGCCCCAACCATTACAAGACCCTCTCCGCCTTAGACAACGACCGCGTGGAGGACTGGGACCTGAACAAGCTGGTCTACCTCGGCTGGCCCATCATACGTTGGGTGAACAAATGGATCATCATCAACATCTTCGACTGGCTGCAAGGCTGGGGACTGAGCATGGGCGTCGTGCTCCTGCTGCTGACCGTCATCGTGAAGATAGTCATCTATCCCACCACGTGGAAGACCTACATGTCCTCCGCCAAGATGCGTGTGCTGAAGCCGAAGATAGACGAAATCAACCAAAAATATCCCAAGCAGGAGGACGCCATGAAGAAGCAACAGGAAATCATGGGACTCTATAGCCAATACGGCGTCAGCCCCATGGGCGGATGCCTGCCGATGCTGCTCCAGATGCCTATCATCATCGCCCTCTTCATGTTCATACCGAGTGCCATCGAGCTGCGCCAGCAGAGCTTCCTGTGGGCGGACGACTTGTCTACGTACGACGCGTTCATCCACTTCCCCTTCCGCATCCCGTTCTTGGGCAGTCACCTCAGTCTGTTCTGTGTGCTGATGACCGTCACCCAGATACTGAACACCAAGTTCATGATGCAGCAGCAGGACACGGGCGCCAACCCGCAGATGGCCGCCATGAAGTGGATGTCGTACCTGATGCCCATCATGTTCCTGTTCATCTTGAACGAATATCCTTCAGGTCTGAACTACTACTACTTCATCTCCACCTTGGTCAGCGTGCTGACGACTATCATCCTGCGCAAGACCACGAACGAGGAGAAGTTGCTTGCCCAGTTGGAAGCCAACAAGAAAGACCCGAAGCAGATGCGCAAGACCGGCTTCGCCGCCCGCCTGGAGGCGATGCAGAAGCAGGCCGAGGAGATGCAACGCCAGCAACAGCAGCAGAAACAACGCAAGTAAATGTAATAAATATTCTCAAGAAAACGGATTTTCAGTACGAACTGATAATCAAGCTATTACAAAAAGCCTACCTCACCCGCCGTGTGAGGGTATCTCACCCGCCGTATGAGACCACCTCACCCGGCGGGTGAGCCTACTTTATACGGCGGGTAAGATATACAACATCAACACATGTTATAATAGATTACCATTATGCAGACAACCTATACCAACCGCGAAATATGGCACATCGCCTACCCTATCCTCATCAGCCTGCTGATGGAACAGATGATTGGCATGACCGACACCGCCTTCCTGGGCCGTGTAGGCGAAGTGGAATTGGGTGCCTCGGCCATCGCAGGCGTGTTCTACATCGTCATCTTCATGGTAGCCTTCGGATTCAGCATCGGGTCGCAGATACTCATGGCACGGCGCAACGGCGAGGGCGAATACCGCGAGATAGGCCGGTTGTTCTACCACGGCATCTACTTCCAGTGTACCATGGCGGTAGTGATGTTCGTCCTGTCGTTCTTCTTTTCACCCGTCATCCTGAAGCGCATTATCTCCTCGCCGGAGATATACGAGGCGGCCACGAGCTACCTGCATTGGCGGGTGTTCGGCGCGCTGTTCTCGTTCAATGCCGTCATGTTCCGCGCCTTCTTCCTCAGCACGACGCAGACCAAGACGCTGACGCTGAACTCCATCGTCATGGTGCTGAGCAACGTGGTGTTCAACTACCTGCTCATCTTCGGCAACTGCGGTTTCCCCCGTCTGGGCATTGCCGGAGCCGCCATCGGGTCGTCCTTGGCCGAAGCGGTGTCGCTGGTGTTCTTCATCGTCTACACCCGCCGCCACATCGACCTGCGCAAGTATGGGCTGGACCGCATTCCCTGCTTCCGCTTCGACACGCTGCGCCGGATGCTGAACGTGTCGCTGTGGACCATGATACAGAACTGCGTGTCGCTGTCTACGTGGTTC
>CALXPA010000075.1 GCA_944390185.1 uncultured Alphaproteobacteria bacterium
GTCGTATATCTCATTATTGTGTTCTTTATAGGGATGTTTCAAGCACTCTTCTTCGTTGAGTTCTATTCCAAGCCCCGCTTTGTTTCCTATCTTTATACGCCCGTCTTTATATTCGAGATTTTCGTTCGTTATGAACTTACGGTACCCGACGTCGGAATACATTATCTCCAGAATACAGAAATTCGGACAGCACGCAGCGAGTTGCAGCGTAGCCGCGTTGGCAACGGGCCCAGACGGATTATGCGGCGCAAACGGTATATAATTCGCCTCGGCTATCGCAGCGATCTTTTTAAGTTCAATTATCCCGCCCGCGTGAGATACGTCGGGCTGAATATAGTCCGCCGCCCGAAGTCTGAACAGTTCGTTATAGTCAAATCTCGTATAAAGTCTTTCCCCTGCGGATATTGCGACGGGCGATTTATCCCTTACGGCTTTCAACGCTTCGAGATTGTTCGGCGGAACGGGCTCTTCAAACCACATTACCTTGAACTGCGCTAGTTCCTGCGCTATTTTTATTCCCGTAGGAACATCGAAACGCCCGTGTCCTTCGATTAAAAGATCGACATCATTCCCGACAGCCTCTCTTACCGCCGCAACGCATTTGAGCGCCGTATCGAGATCCTTATTCGAAATTTGTAAATAACTCTTGCCGAACGGATCCCATTTCATTGCGGTAACGCCGCGTTTTACCGCCTCTTTCGCCTTTACGCCGAATTCCTCGGGCGTTTTCGCTCCCGCAAACCAACCGTTTATATAAATGCGGCAATCATCGTTTACCTTCCCGCCTAAAAGTTGATAAACGGGAACACCGAGCGATTTTCCGAGAATATCCCAAAGCGCCGTTTCCACGGCGGAAAGCGCGCTCATAAGTACCGCTCCACCGCGCCAATATGCATCACGATAAATATCATGGACATGCTTTTCAATTTGTCTCGGATCTTTCCCTACGAGATAGCTCTTTATATGTTCTATCGCGCCGACAAGGGCCTTTTCCTTATATTCGAGAGTGCCTTCGCCTACTCCGTCTATTCCCTCGTCGGTATAAACTTTTACGAATACCCAGTTCGTCCTGTAACAATCCACGACAAACGTTTTAACGTCGGTTACCTTCATATTTTTATCTCTTCGTATATTTTCGGTATTACTTTATTTCGGCATATAAATTTTTCCGGATCTATCTCGTCGAACATCCCGAAATGTATCGGAACGACTTTTTCCGCTTTCGTCTTTTCGGCAAATCTCGCCGCGTCGGTCATATTCATATTGTTTCCGACTCCGTTCACGGGCAGAAAAACAACTTTTATATCTTTCGGTAAATAACCGAAAATTTCTACCGAATAAAGCGTATCGCCGGTTATATAATAGTTTTCTCCCGTTTCTTCGTCCGTAATAACCACTCCGATTGCATTTTCGTCGCTGTGGACCGCTTTAACTGCGGTAAATTTGAATCCGTATTCCGTCCACTCGGTTCCGCGGTCTAACAAAACGTAGTTATTGTTTCCGTATTCTCTCGCTTTTTCCCAGACAGACATCGGACAAAGCACGGTCATATCTTTATACCGCTTTAAATATTCCCCCGCAGTTTCGGGATCGAAATGATCGAGGTGATTGTGCGTAAATATCATTACGGACGGACGAATATCAAAAAAACTATTATCCGCCTTTACAAGCCTGTGATTCTTCGGATTTATCTTTTCTACGGAATCGGACAAATACGGATCAACTATTATCTTTATATCTTTTTTCTCAAATAACAATCCCGCCTGTCCGAGCCACATTATTTTTATTTTATTCATTTATTAAATTATCCTTAACTTTTATCGGTCCCATTGCGGGAAGATACCTGTTTCCCCCGTCGGATATCGTACACACGCAGTTGTTGCCTATCCCGTACCAGATATCGGCGTTTAAAAGTTCGTCGTATTTAAGTTCGTTTCTTATTTTGACCTTATTGCCCGTCGACTCTATGTTCTGTATGTGCTTATACGGATAAAACCAAGTTTCTTCGCCGTTTAATTGTATGCTGAAACCTCTCGGCATGCCGAAAGTCTTTAACTCTCCTATAACGTTTTCATAGTAAACTTCAAGGTCGTAGCGGAAAGGCACGGTATCGCTTTGAACTATCTTAAAACCTTTGAATTTTATCGACGAGGCTCCGCCGTATCCGCAAAGGTTCGCCATCGACATTGCCGCCGCATTCCCGATTTCGTATTGCGAATAACTGTCTTTATGAATAAGATCGGAAAGTCCCGCGTTTATCGTAGAAACCGTGTCGCTGTCCTGAATTATATCGGGCAATAATCTTTGCTTTTCTCTTATCGCGCTCCAACAGATATTCCCGTCTTTGCTTTCGTTCCACAGTTCGTTATACGCTATCTGATCGAATACGACGGCAAGGTCGCCGAAATTTTCTCGCCTTATATGTTCTATAAGATTATTCATTTTGCCGTTATATTGCTCCACTCCGGCATAAAAGCATTCCGCCTCGCCCTGATCCCAATAAAGTCCGCGCGCATTGCCGCCGCATTCTTTAAGCCTTCTTATCATAGACGAATAGTAGTTTTTCTTTTCGGAGTCCGGCGCCCAGCTCTCGAGAGAAGATCCGCCTATCCCGCACGGAATAACGCCTTGCGGCACACCCGTTATCTCGTGCATTTTAAGAGCAAAGGCGAATCCCGGTCCCACTCCGCGGTGTTCTTCATACGGATACTCCACGTCCTCTTTATCGTAATCTTTCCAAGGCGAGTCCTTGCGGTAGTTTTTCCATTCGTCCGCGATATATGCGTCTTTGCTTTTCCAAAGCCGGTGTAAAAGCGGAACGGCGGGACGCCATTCGTCTTCCATATAAAAAGCACGGATGTTTTCGTTCGTATGTGTTCCGTAATACTCGTCTTTTTCCGTCACGACTCCCGCGCCTTCCATATTGCTCTGTCCGCCGAGGAGCCAAATGTCGCCGACGTAAATATCCTTAAACGAAACCGAACCTTCGTCGTCGGAAACTGTTATTGAATACGGACCGCCCGTTTCTATACCGACAAGAAGATATTTCCCGTCATCTAAATTTTCTATTTTACCGACGTCGGTTCTGATTTCCCCCTTTGTCTTTGCGGCAAATATACACTTGCACTTTTCATTTTTATCTCTTTGGAGCACCGCTCCGTCCTTGAGTCCGTATAATATTTTCATTTTACTTTCTCCTTTTTTGTCTTGTATTGATTTTACTATAAAACAACGAATAAGTATATAAATATGTTACCCTCTCCTTTCGTATCGTTTCGTATCCATTCAAATCAATTTCGTATCAATTATACATGATACGAAACGAAATAACGAAATTAATGATTTACTTATTCAAAAAGGTTCCGGTTTTTTCATATCAAAATATAATAATTTTTCTCTTTCTTTCAATCTTGCTCCATGCCTTGTTCTTTTATAAAATCTGCAAGCGACATCATACCGTTTGCAGTATGCAACAAACAATTGATCCAAAAATTTTCGTAACCGTAAGCACAGTTATTCCCCATCCAAAAGGTGGGAATCATTCCCGTTTCGGGGTTCTGCACTCTTGTTACCATATCCGCAAGCGTCATTGCCTTTTCCAAATAAAGACGCTCGCCTTTTAATTTATACATATTGACAAACGCCGTCATAATAGTGATTGTGCTGGAATCGATCGGAACGTAACAAGAATACTGCTCCAGCCCCGCAGGATAATACCAAGGAGTTGGCCCCCATGTTTTGTTCTATTCGGGATGTTCGTCCCAAACGACAAACTGATCCTCGACAAACCGCATCAAATCCACCGCCTCTTCAACCATCTTTTCATCCTTGGAAAGATATTTTGAGATGTAATCAATTAAACCGTTCGGGTGGAAATGGGTAAGATTTTCATAGGGCAATGAGACGGGAATATCTTCAAACTGTCCCTCCCATTTATACTCTTTCAAACACTTGCCCGTAATGTAATTGTAATGGCCTGTTTCCAGTTTGTGCCAGGTTTCATCCTCTGTCATTTCATAAAGCTTCCGGAAAAAGTTTACGATTTGAAAATCAAGGCAAATGTTGTCTGAAAGCGGTTTTCCGCTCGCGCAATCATAAAGCAAATACCAACTGCCCGACGGAAGCACGTTCTTTTTGAAGTATTCCGCAATACGCAGCGCCGCATTGTAATACTTTTTATTCTTCGTCGCTTTATAAAGGGTAAGATATGCCATGCCGGCGCTGAAAGGATAAATCATCATTGTCGTACCGACGCAATTTTGCGCCGCGGGAGCGATTTTGTTCACGATCTCGGCATTTAAGTGTTCAAATGAATATGTAGGCGGCAACCCGGCCAAAGGATGAGTTCCGTCAAAACTGACGGAAAGCAAATAATCCGCGGCACGGCAAGCGAGTTTTAACGAATTCTCGGCGCATGAAGGCTCTATTTCCGCATACTTCACCATGGCCCTTACGATAGCGCTTATCGTTTTTGCCGGGTATACGTTATGCGGGTAATCCGCCTTTGGTTTACCGTATTGAAGCCAATGCTGCACCGCATGATCGTTATAGATACAGCGATAAGCGGCCAACGCACATTCCCGGTAGGAACAACGTTTCGGAGGATATGCGTTACGGCCGGGAAACGACGGTAATTTATAAAAACTGCGCGCTCCTGAAATATGCTCCGGTTCACCCTTTTTGTTGAGTGATTCCACCTTCAAATGCACCACCCCTGCGGGAATATCTGCCCAAATCGGAGCGAGAGACGCCGTCGGCTTTTGCGCCTGAAACGTGTGCTTTTTTCCGTTTTTGTCTTCCGCCGTAAAAAGATACCCCGATGCAGATAAAACCCGCGGAAATTGAAAGGCGGGAACATACATGAACTGTGTAGAATAGCCGTTCCAAAAAGGTCTGTTGTCCACGCCGCCCAAATGGGCGGCCGTGGTTTCACTGCTACATTCAAGCAACGCCTGCTCGGCATATTTATCCATAAATAAACTCTCCTGCGATGATTATAAATTCTTTTTATTTTCTGCAAAGCGGTATTCGAATAATCAGACGGGAACCAAAAACAATACCAACATACCGATAAACGCCAATACGACGCTGGCGATTTCCCTTTTGCTCGGTTTTTTATCCCCGAAGAAACAAAGAATCGTAGAA
>CALXPA010000076.1 GCA_944390185.1 uncultured Alphaproteobacteria bacterium
ATACCCTTCCTGCCGGACAGCATCATCACGCGCTTTTCCACCATCTTCAAATCGCACGACAGCTCGGCCAGCCACCGTATACGCACCTGGCAGAGCCTGCTGCCCATGCTGCGCGACCACGGCTTCACCGGCATCGGCATGGGTCCCACCACCTTCGCGGACCTCTACCCCAGCTACGCGCTCACCGGCGCTACCAAGGGCGTATACCACACGCAGATGCTCTACATGGAGCTTTTTATCGAGACAGGCGCGCTTGGCTTTGTCTCCTTCATGTGGCTGATGCTCCGCGAGGTGAAGAATGCGGCCTTTGCCCTCTTCCGCGCCCCGGGGCGCGAGACGCGCGGTGCGCTCATCGGCTGCTGCGCCTCCTTTATAGGCATCGCCGTGGCCTCAGTGTTCGAGTATATCTGGTTCTATCCCCGCGTGCTCTTTGCATTCTTTATTCTCCTCGGCATTTGCCTTGCGTGCATACGCATGTGCCGGGCAGGACTGGAGGCTTCCAGCGTTGAAAGGCAATAAAAAGCTCATATACGCCGCCCTTTTCGCGGCGCTCTGCTGCGTCATAACCATGTACCCCAAATTCCCAACGCTTTTCGGCTATATCCATGCCGGCGATGCGCTGGTACTGCTCGGCGCATATGTGCTCGGGCCACTGTGGGGCGCGCTGGCGGCGGCGCTCGGCTCCAGCCTGGCAGACCTCATGGCGGGTTATGTGCAGTATTTCCCCGGCACCTTTGTCATCAAGGCGGTAATGTCCCTGATAGCCGGAGCCCTGCTGCTCAAGTTCGGCGAGAAGCGCCCAGTGCTCACCACCGTGCTCGCTGGGCTTGCCGCCGAGTGCGTCATGATACTCGGCTACTTCGCCTACGAAGGGCTGCTGCTCGGCTACGGCTGGGGCGCCGCCGGGAGCATACCCACAAATATCGTCCAGGGCATCTTCGGGGCCGCTGCCTCCTCCGCCCTCTTCGCCGCACTCATGAAAACGCCCTACGCCAGGCGCGAGCTCGGCCTCAGCTTCAACCGCGACCCTGACAAGCGATAAGGCCACGTAAATTCCTGTGAAACGAGGTGAAAACCATGCCGAATAAAACGATACTTCGGGAAAAGCTCAAAGAATCTGTCTCCTCAGTGCTGCCAATTGCACTCATAGTCGCAGTGCTGTGCCTGGGCTTCGTGCCGGTGACAACAGACCTCATGCTGGCTTTTCTGCTCGGCACCATACTGCTCATAGTCGGCATGGGCCTCTTCACCCTCGGCGCGGAGGCGAGCATGACGCAGATAGGCAGCCTGACCGGCGCGCGCATCACAAAGTCGCGCCGTCTTTCGCTCATACTCATTATAAGTTTCGTGCTCGGCATCGCCATCACCGTGGCGGAGCCGGACCTCACCGTGCTCGCCTCCAACGTGCCGCACATCAACACAACGGTGCTCATCATCACCGTCTCCGTCGGAGTTGGCCTCTTCCTCGTCATCTGTATGCTTCGCATACTATTTGCAGTGCAGCTGCGCTGGGTGCTGCTTGGAAGCTACATAGTCGTCTTTGCCCTTGCAGTTTTTTCGGATGCCGACTTCCTCAGCGTCGCCTTTGACTCCGGCGGTGTCACGACAGGACCGATGACCGTACCCTTCATCATGGCGCTGGGCGTCGGCGTGGCCTCCATACGAAGCGACAAAAACGCCGAGGCCGACAGCTTCGGCCTCGTGGCGCTCTGCTCCATCGGCCCCATCCTTGCCGTCATGATACTCGGTTTCGTCTATGAGATGGAGGACGGCACCGTCGCATCCTCCGTCATCCACAGCTATGCAGACACGGTCGAGCTCGGCGGCGGCTATCTGCGGGCCATACCGCACTACATGGGTGAGGTGGCGTCAGCCCTCGCGCCCATCGTGGCCTTTTTCCTGCTGTTTCAAATCATCTCGCTCCGGCTGAGGAAGCTGCCTTTCCTTCGCATAGTCATCGGCCTTGTCTATACCTACGTCGGCCTTGTGCTCTTCCTTGTTGGCGTGAACGTCGGCTTTTCCTCCCTCGGCACCATTCTCGGACAGAAGCTGGCCGAGAGTACGGCCTGGCTGCTAGTGCCGGTGGCCATGGTCATGGGCTGGTTCATCATCTCCGCCGAACCCGCGGTGCATGTGCTGAATAAGCAAGTCGAAGAGATAAGCGCCGGGGCCGTCTCGGAGCGGGCTATGGGCCTGAGCCTATCCATAGCCATCGCGCTCGCCACAGGCCTCGCGATGGTGAGAGTTCTTACAGGCATATCAATACTCTGGTTTACCGTCCCCGGCTACGCGTTGGCCCTGGGCATGAGCTTTTTCGTACCGCCCATTTTCACCGCCATCGCCTTTGACTCCGGCGGCGTCGCCTCCGGTCCCATGACGGCCACCTTCATGCTGCCCTTTGCCATGGGCGCCTGCGAGGCCGTTGGCGGAAATGTGCTGACGGATGCCTTTGGCCTTGTTTCGCTCGTGGCGATGATGCCGCTCATCACCGTGCAGGTCATGGGCGCTGTCTACCTCGTGCGCTCGAAGCGCTCGCGCGAGGCTGTGGATGTCACTCAGCTGGCGGACAACGAGATAATCGAGCTCTGGGAGGTGGCCTCATGATTATGGATTTTGTCGCTGCCATCGTGGACAGGTCGCGCGCCGACGAAATGGTGGAGGTATACAGCAGTCACGGCATGCCCCTCGTGCTCTCAATGCTCGGAAAGGGCACTGCCACGAGCGAGCACCTGAGCCTGTACGGCCTTGAGGCCACGGAAAAGGCGCTTGTCGCCACTGTCGCCTGCGGGGACATGACAAAGCAGCTCATAAAAAGCGCCAAACGGCGGCTTTTCATCGATATCCCCGGCAACGGCATCATGCTTGCCGTGCCGGTAAAAAGCGTGGGAGGAGGGCGCACCTTGGCATTTCTGACAGGCAACGCCGCACCTGACGGCGCGGTCCCGGAGCTCAGCTTCGAGTACGAGCTGATAATGATCATTCTGAACGACGGCCACACCGACACAGTCATGGACGCCGCACGTTCTGCCGGCGCCGCCGGAGGCACCGTGCTGCATGCCAAAGGCACGGGCGCAAAGCAGGCCGAGCGCTTCCTGGGCGTCTCAATCGCCGAGGAAAAGGAGCTTATCATAATCGTCTCCAAGGCAGCGGAAAAGGCTGCAATCATGAAAGCCGTGGCTGAAAGCTGCGGTCCAGGCACGCCGCCCGGCGCAATATCCTTCTCCCTGCCCATTTCCGCCGTCGCAGGCCTGCGCGTGCTGGAGGACGACTAAAGGAGGCGCAGCATGAGACAATGCATGGATGCTGAAAACCTGCACGGCAGGCTCCGCACGATAATCGGCCAGGTCCAGGCCATAGAGCGCATGGTGGACGAGGATGTACCCTGCGAGGACATACTCTCCCAGATAAACGCCGCTAAGTCCGCCCTGCACCG
>CALXPA010000077.1 GCA_944390185.1 uncultured Alphaproteobacteria bacterium
ATTCGTATGCGTGGCTACAGCGTGGATATAGGAGTTGTACCCATCGCAGAAAAAGATCGGAATGGGAAAGTAACACGTAAATGAAGATACGGCAGCACTCCTTGCAGAAGGGACCGAGGCAACGGATTGGATTTGCACGGTGATGAAAGAAATCTGAAAAACCTGTTAAATTTCCTTTTGCTTCTCGCTCTCTGAATATTTTTGATCTCATTTAAACAAAAAACTTGTTTATTTTTGTTTTTTGGGTTATACTGTACTTGGAGGTGTTTGACTATGAAACTTCTTCGAGTAGTCGCAAGCAACTTTAAGAACTGTTGCGAGAACTTCATCATCGACTTTGTGGCTAAATCCAGAAAAACATCTGAAGATAAAGAATATGAGCTGCAGGCTATTGCCGACGGCCTTTATGCATTCAACACAGTTGCTTTTGTCGGCAAAAATGCTTCCGGTAAAACAACTGCGGTTGACCTGCTTGATTGCTGTTATTCCATTCTTGGGGACTTCTGTTTAGAGAACAAGCATTATCGCTATGATGGCATCAAGTTGGAGATCATTTTCTATCACGAGGACTTCATCTACAGATATCGTACCGAGCTTGGTTCCAGCACAACTTTAAGCAACAAAGCAAGCTTTATCAATCAAACGCTTGAGCGAAAGAAGTATTACAAGTCTAAGCTTAAGAGCATTTACCTGGATGATGATTTTGAGCCAGTGTCCGACATCAGTGCTTTGCCCGAGGACACTTCCATCACGTTCTTTGCGCTCAAGAAAAAAGAAACTCGCGCAATCTACTTTGACTGTGACGGAGAAGGTGCCAACACCTATCAGTTGATGTTCAAAGCGCTCAAAAAGTATAACATTCCTCTCTCTACGCTTTCTCATATCCTCCGAATTTTTGATGCGAACATCTGCGAGATTTCCATGAAAGATGAGCACAATTTCCGTTTGAAATTCGAAGGAAATCAGCCCAGAGATCAAGTCATGTCTGACAAAGAACTGCTCTACTTCCTTTCCAGTGGTACGACCAAAGGCATGCTTCTGTATACCTTTGTTGTTGCCTCACTCAAGTATGGATTTGATTTGATCATTGACGAGGTCGAGGATCACTTCCACAAAACGCTGGTTGAGAATATGCTTAGTCTTTACAAAGATAAGTCGGTCAATCGGCACAATGCCACTTTGATTTTTACGACACACTATTGCGAGGTTCTGGACCTGTTTAATCGACAGGACAACATCTGGATCTCCAAGGCTAACGGAAAAGTCTCTCTGAGTAATATGTACAATGATTATGACCTTCGCCCTGAGTTGCTGAAAAGCAAGCAGTTCTACAATAACGCCTTCCAGACTTCTGTCAACTACGAAGACTTGATGAAATTGAAGAAGGAGCTGATGCGCGCATGAAGCTTCTTGTCATGTGCGAAGGCCCCAACGAAAAGGCTGTTGTTGAGATGCTACTGGATGCAGGATGTCTGGAGTTTTCGAGAGACGATCTGATTGGCTTGACTGTGTACCATGCCCGTCAGCTCACCGCTCCAGTCATCAAAACCGCCTTGAGTATCTATACCGGAGATTTTAAAGTCTATCGCATTGGCGACTCTATGACAGACAAGCTTCCTTCTGCCGGCTATCAAGATCGCATCAAGGAGACCAGAAAGTTCTGCACAAAACCGGAGCTCGAAATGCTCCTCATCATTGCAGAGGGCAAAGAAGCCGAGTTTGAAAAGGTCAAAGCCGGAAAGCGAAAGATGAAAGCAAAGGACTTCTGCAAGACCAATATTGTCCATAACCGCAAGCGCTATGACAACAGTACACAGTTTTACAGGGACTATTTTGGCTCAGACATCGAAACGCTTGTGGAGGTCATCGAGAAATACAAGCAATCACACGGCGCTCACAAGAAGGATGAAGAGTACCTGGCGGATTTACTGGAATAAGCAACAAGGCGGCTTGGCGCATCACGTCAAGCCGCCTTTGCCATCGGTTCCGAAGGATTTTTATTCCTTTAGAACAACTCTACACGGCCAAGGAGTAGGTCTATCAGATTGCAATGGAAAATTCCGTTGTCATCATAGAAGTTATGAGGAATATCCATGCGAACAATGATTTTTTTGAAAAAGTCCTTTGTCAGCATCAACGATGCCAGTTCAGAGGATTCCTTTTTATCCGTATCCATCTGAAAAGCTGACTGGATATAGATTTTTTTATCTGCATCGTTTACAACGAAGTCAATTTCTTTTTGCACATTTGCACCGCCGGTACGGTCAGTTACAACACCGACATCGACAGAATATCCGCGACGCAAAAGCTCGTTGTAAATAATGTTCTCCATAATGTGGCCGGGATCGTACTGACGATAGTTCAATCGAGCATTACGAAGTCCGATATCCGTGTAGTAGTATTTGTTCGGATATTTGAAATAGGTCTTCCCTTTCACGTCATAACGCTTTGCCATCGAAATGAGAAACGAATCGATGATGTGCTGCACGTAGCTGGAAACCAGAGTGGAATTGACCTTTTCATTCTTCATACTGGTCAGCGCATTGGCAACATTCGTAGGATTGGTCAGAGAACTGATCTGCGAGGCGAGAAAATCCAGAATGTCATTCAGAATATCCTCACGCTCGATCCCGTTGCGCTCCACAATATCCTTTACATACAGTTCGCTGTAGAGAGAGGAAAGATAATCCTTTTTGTCCTTCTCGTCTGTCAGGGCCAAGAGACGAGGCATACCGCCGTAAAGCATATAGGTGTCCAGAGCCTTTCGCTCGTCACCGCCCACATGAGAATAGAACTCCTCAAAGGACAGCGGGAAGACATGAATCTGAGTAGCTCGGCCGCGGAACTCTGTAGCGATGTCTTTAGACAAGCCTTTCGAGTTACTGCCGGTCACATATACATCCAGATTCTTATATGCCTTGAGTTCATTCAGCATATCATAGATGGAAACCTCAATGCCGCCATTTTCTTTGTCGATAACCTTGGTGGTAAGCTGGACTTC
>CALXPA010000078.1 GCA_944390185.1 uncultured Alphaproteobacteria bacterium
AAAATACTATTGCCTCTTTCGTGATGATAGATTATAATTTTTGGATATGGGGTATGTTGTCTATCAGTAATATACAGCATCAAAACAAATTCCATATTCGCTGATATTCACGCATATAGAGTCATCACTCCAAATTTCGGATGAACCAGAGAAATTACTGTGGAGATACCATTCACAAAAGAGCCGGGCAGCAGCCTATGCATGGTGAAATGCCATATCAACGGTCTGCCGCTGCATTTTGTCTTTGACACAGGAGCCAGCAGCGTGTCGCTCTCGCAAGTGGAGGCGTCGTTTATGGTGAAGAACGGATATTTGAGCAAGAAAGACGTTATAGGCAACCAATACTTTCTTGATGCCGCAGGCAACGTGAACGTAGGCACTGAGATTAACCTGCGCAAGGTGGACTTCGGCGGACTCACACTAAGCAACGTCAGGGCGTCGGTGGTGAGCAACCAGAAGGCGCCGCTGCTCCTTGGGCAATCCGTCCTAAACCGCCTCGGAAAAATTGAAATAGACAACGGGGCGCAACTGATGAGAGTAACTTATGAAAAGTGAGTGCATCTTTTAGAAGCATAAAATGTCAAAGAACAGCAAAGCTAAGGAAATAGCATATAACATGGAATCGCACTGATTTGCTTCTTGTTTATCGTTGCCGCCTACATAGCAGGCAGGGTGGGTTTTGGCGTTGCAAACGACAAGGACGGAACATCTGGCCATGGCACAGCGAACGACGCAGTTGATACAAAAACACGACGCCTATCTGTCAGTGCAAGACTGCGACTCCTATCTGGCAGAGTTTTGCGGATATTTTCCTTACAGCAAGCCGCGATATTCCATGATTGTAGCTATTCATAAAATTGAACCGCCCGCGAGCGGCGGCGCGATGGAGGGCAGCGTGTTCAAGGCAATCGCGGAATATATCGCCACCACCACACGATGAATCATTGAAAAATTATTGCCGGTTATCAGCGGACACCAATATCTTAGTAACAGCCGCCAAAATACCGAACAAGGACAAAGGCCACCGCCCGCCGGCAGCCGGGGCAGTCCCGGCTGTCAGCGGGCGGCGTACTTTGCCTTTATGGTCTTCCCCCCTGAAATGTATTGAGCCCGCCGCGCCCCGGCCGTCATATCAGCGGCATTCCGTGGGCGGCGCACTCGCGGCGCATGGCGTCGGGCCAGATGCTGGCCTGGATCTCGCCTATGTGGGCCTTGTGGAGCATCAGCATGCAGAGGCGGCTCTGGCCGATGCCCCCGCCGATGCTCAGCGGCAGCTCGCCGGAGAGCAGCTTGCGGTGGAAATAGAGGTTGCGGCGGTCTTCCTGGCCGGCAAGGGCCAGCTGGCGGAGCAGTGCCTCGGCGTCGACGCGGATGCCCATGGACGACAGCTCGACCGGGCGGCCGAGCACGGGATACCAGATCAGTATGTCGCCGTTGAGTCCGCGGCGGCCGTCCTCGGCCACGGTGGACCAGTCGTCGTAGTCGGGGGCGCGGCCGTCGTGGGGCCGGCCGTCGGCCAGTTTGCCGCCGATGCCGATAACAAACACGGCGCCGTGCTCGCGGCAAATGGCGTCCTCGCGCTCCCTGGGCGACTTGTCGGGGAACATCCGCAGCAGCTCCTCGCTGTGGATGAACGTTATCTTCTCCGGCAGGAAAGGCTTGAGATGCGGGTAGGTCTCGCAGGCCAGATACTCGGTGCGCCTCACTGCGGCGTAGATTCGCTCCACGACGCTCCTCAGGTGGGCCGCGGTGCGCTGTTCTGGGGTTATCACCGCCTCCCAGTCCCACTGGTCGACGTAGAGCGAGTGCAGGTTGTCAAGCTCCTCGTCGGCCCTGATGGCGTTCATGTCGGTGTATATGCCGTAGCCCGGCTCTATGCCGTACTCGGCCAGCGAGAGCCTCTTCCACTTGGCGAGCGAGTGCACCACCTCGGCCACGGCGTCGCCCATGTCGCGTATGGGGAACGTCACGGCGCGCTCCACCCCGTTGAGGTCGTCGTTGATGCCCAGCCCGCGCAGCACGAAGAGAGGCGCCGTCACCCTCCTGAGGCGCAGCTCCGTGGAGAGGTTCTGCTGGAAGAACTCCTTTATCAGCTTTATGCCCTGCTCCGTCTGCCTTGTGTCGAGCAGCGGCTTGTAGCCTGCCGGCTTTATCAGTTTGCCCATATCTTTATCGGTTTTGTTGTTTTTTATATGCTTCAGAACACTCCGAATCGCCATCGGCCCATCCGGGGCGCGTCGCGCATTCGGTTTGCAAAGTTACGCTTTTTGTTTTAAACAAGACACAAAATCACAAATAAATTTCACACAAAGAAAGCATTTTATCTGATTACATGTCACAATGACAATCACAAAAAAGCCGGAAACGGCCTGCAATGGCAGCCGCCAACCCATGCGCCGGGCGCACTGTAACAGCATTGCAACGCGACGGAAACGGTTATTCAACACCGGTTTCATATCTTTGCGGCGCAAACATTTAATTCCGTTTTATGAAAAGATTATTCTCGATTGTTTACGTAATGTTCGGCCTGATGGCGACAGTCTGCGGCCAGAGTCAGCAACACGGCGCCGCGAGCCCCAGGCTCGTGGTGGGCGTCATTGTGGACCAGATGCGCTGGGATTACCTTAATTATTACGACCGCACATTCGGCGACGGCGGCTTCCGGCGCCTCCTCTCCGGCGGCTTCAGCTGCGACAACACGCTGATAAACTACGTCCCGACGGTGACGGCCTGCGGCCACTCGTGCGTCTACACCGGCTCCGTGCCCGCCATAACGGGCATTGCGGGCAACAACTTCTATAAGGACGGCCGCAGGGTGTACTGCGCCGACGACTCCACGGTGCGGACCGTTGGCAGCCCAACCCGGGCCGGGCTGATGTCGCCGCGCAACCTGCGCGTCACGACAATGTGCGACGCGGTGAAGCTGGCGCAGGACTTCAAGTCGAAGACCGTCGGGGTGTCGCTCAAGGACCGCGGGGCCATCATGCCGGCGGGCCACACCGCCGACGCCGCCTACTGGTTTGACAACGACGCCGGGGTGTTCGTCACAAGCACATACTATATGAAAGAGCTTCCCGGATGGGCCAAGGAGTTCAACCGGGCCAACCGTCAGGACAAGGACATCCGCTACACGCCCGAGGGCAACCGCCTCGTGGCCGACATGGCCATAGCCGCGCTCAACGGCGAGCGGCTGGGCCGGGGCGAGACAA
>CALXPA010000079.1 GCA_944390185.1 uncultured Alphaproteobacteria bacterium
ATGATTAATAGTTCAGCCCGAACGCCCAAAGCGGAATGACATTGGCATAGCCGCTTTCAATGTCATCTTTTACCACATATCCGTCCGCGACACTTTGGATTTGTTTCTGCCCTTTCTTCCTCCCTCCTCTGCCAGGCGTTGCATCACTGGCTTAAATGGTTTGGTTAATGACTTGCATCAATTCCATTTCAAAGTCTTCATCACGTCCAAAAGGATAATATCCCCGGCGCAAATAGTCTTGAAACAACGGCAGAGGTGCCGGAAATGTAGGCATGTTGCACCAAATAAATGCAGGAATCACTGAATCTTGCATTTATTTGGTGCAATTTCATGAAGCAGAATAAGAGAAGAGGACAATGGTCACTCGTCATGCAACGCCTCGGCAGGCTGTATCTTCATCGCCCGGCGGGCGGGATACCAGATGCCCAATACTATGAGGACGGTAAGCAACAATAGTGCCGCCACGAAGCAACCCACGAAGCGTAACGCTGAGACATCTACCAGCGTATGTACCGTGAGATCGGCTAATTGCAGGTTGAACGCGATGAAGAGAGCGGGCAAGGCGGCCAACGCCAAAAGCATCAAACCTTCCGCCAAGAGGTAACGCATCACGCCCCGACGGTCACTCCCCATGGCCATGCGAAGGGCTATCTCGCAACGGCGCTTGCGGGTGCGGTACCAGAAGGTGGCCAAAACGCACAGAAAAACATTGAAACCGAAGAACGCCGCCACGGCATAGACCGTATTCAGATAGTTCACCGTGCCCTGCTCCACGTCGTAGGCCGCTTTCATGTCCGCATAGGAGCGGATGTAGTCGAGGTAAAAGATGCCACGGTCGAACACAGGCTGCATGTCACGCCGGAAGCGTTCGGCGAAGCCCGCCACACGGTCAGGCGACACCCGCACGGCAATATGCTGCCAGAACAGGGCTTTGTCCACGGGCAAATAGATGAAGGGCTCGTAACGCTCGTAATCGCTCAGCTTATGGCGGGGCAACACAGCCATGACGCGATAGTTGGTCACCGGATTTTTGGCCTGCAGCCAATACGGATTGAAGCACGTCTTGCCCAAGGCGTCGGCATATGTCGGCGCATGGAATAAGGAATCCGCCAGGTCGGCGCTCATCAGCACGGGCATGGGATGCTCGGCGGACAGCCAACGGCTTTCGTCCAACTGTCCGGCTAAGGGCTTCAGCCGGAACACGTCGAAGTAGGAAGCCGTGACGTAGCGGATGTAGCAATGCACCACGTGCGTGGAGTCGGCGTGAGGGGCATAGCCCTCGAATTGCGTCTCGCCTGAATAGGGCACACTGCCATAGTAGGCGCACACGTCCTGTACGCCGGGATAGTCCTTCACAAGGTTGTAGAGATAGGTGAAGTCCTCCCCTGCCCTACGGTTATCGGCGTCTCCAATCAGTTCCAGTGGCTTGGTGCCCACCATGAGGTCGAACACGCAGTCGGTGTCATAGCCTTTAGGTTGCAGGGCCGCGCCTTCATAATTATATGCCAAGTCGATGCCATACCACAGGATGACCGTCACCAAAGTCAGTTCCACCCAGAGCCACGCGTTGGCACGGCGTTGGTTCCATAGTTGATGAAATACTTGTCGCCACATAATCGTCATTCTCCTCCTACCAATGTAAAGGCTATGTTGCGCCTTACCGCTATCCAGGCAGGCAGCAACGTAGACAATGCGTTAAACACCAAACAAACCAACAGCACCACCACGAACAAGACCGGACGCAGCAACAAGTCAGCTCCCAGCATAATGCCCGATGCCTGCACGCCTCCTGCACCGAACAGCCAGGCACTGCCCGCCACCACCAGCAGGCACGACAACCCGTAGCCCAATAAGCCACCGATAAGCGTTGTGCCCAAGCTTTCCAGGAACAGCCGCCCGATGATGTCAGCGTTTGTCGCCCCGTAAGCCTTACGGATGGCTATCTCGCTCAGGCGGCTTTGCATCTGGGCGTGTACCAGCCCCGATATGCCCACGGCAGGCACCACTAACAAGATAATCAGCAGAAGCGCATACACCAGACGGGCATCGATGCTGCTCCCACGGAAGAAGGTGTACTCCGTGTGTGTATAAAGTTGCGGGTCGCTCAAGACGTATTCCCCGCCCGAACGATTCAGCCTTTCCAAGCGATGCTCCACTTCGGCACGAATGTCGGAAGGCGACGTGCCGGAAGTCCTGCGTATCACGGCATAGCGCAATCCCGCCAGTCCGCCCGTCTCACGAACATTATAGTTTTGCGTCTCGTTCAGCAGCGTAAAGGGTTCCCACACGTCGGCGTATGCCGTCTGAAATATGGAACTGACATCGCGCACCACACCAACCACCCGCACCGACTGGAACTCCATCTGCATCTCCCCACCCACGGCACGGTCGGCACTGCCGAAGAGTTGCCGTGCCAGACGTTCGGTGATAACCACAAAACGTCGCGTCACTCCGTCCTCCAAGCTACGGTAGCTCCTCCATTCGTCCTCCGCCTCCTGGAAAGCGGCACGCCCCGCATCATACTCAGCTTGCGTAAACGGCCTGCCCGCCACGAAGTCGTAGCGGAAGAAGCTGAACCAGTTGGCAGCCACGGGACGCAGGAACACAGACTGACGGTCGGACGAAGCGGGCAAAGAGCACAACGCCCGTTGCAATCCTCCGTGCCACGTCAGGATGTCCACGCCCGGCAGGTTGTTATACAGCGCCTCGAAAGCCGTGGGACCTAAACCACGATAGCCCATCAGGTTCGTGCCGTTGGCACGCATACACTGCGTCCCCGTGTTGTACAGCATCCGGCTACGCTCCATCTCCGGAGCCACGTCAGCTGTACGGAAGTCGTACACCATCACCACCACCATGACGAACGCCAGGGTAACGGCAGTGCCGACCATACATGCCGCCGCATAGAAGCG
>CALXPA010000080.1 GCA_944390185.1 uncultured Alphaproteobacteria bacterium
GCATTATAACATAGAATATATGACAAAATTAGTCATAAATTAAAAATTCTTACTATAAATTCGCAATCGGCGTTGGCATTACACAGAAAAACCAGCGGGTCAAATTTTCGGGTGACTCCGAAAAATCACAATCTGCCCACCAGCATACCATTTCTATAAAACTGCCTGCAATATGGTTTTTAAGAAAAACATCGGGAACTTCTTCTACACGTATATTTTCCTTTTCCACCGCGCCGGCAAGATACGAGCGAAAATATTGCAAGAATATCTGTCTGCCCTCACTTGCAAGAATACCCTTTATCACTTTTTTATCGTCAAGCAAGTGATACAGAATGTGCATTATTTTCTCTTCAAACGTGGAATTTCGCGAGAAAGCGTGAGTTGCTTCCGTTCCGCCTGGAACAAAAATGTGTTCGAAAAGGTCTGTACACTTGGCGCGGAGCAGCTCGTCCTTTGTTTCGAAATGCTCGTAAAAGGTACTGCGCCCGATATCGGCTTGATCTATAATGTTCTGTACCGAAATCTTTGAGTAATCGGTTTTGAAAATCAGCGCGTCAAAAGCGGCAAAAATTGCTTTTCTTGTTTTTACGATTCGCCTGTCCATAGAAAATCTCCTTATCACCGTACAATTTCGCGCTTTTGTCCGCTAACGGATGAAGTAACTAAACTGGTTGCTGTATGCGCTGTACATTGTACGCATTTTTTAATATACTGTTAATGAACAAAACGTTCGGAAACAGATGTATTATACGCTAACCGAACAAAAATGTCAAGGAGGTTTAAAAAATCATGTTACGCAAAATAAACTGCTGGCTTTCCAAAGCCGCAGACTTTCTTGCGGGACTGAAGATGACTATCGTCGCAGGCGTATTTCTTGCGTTCAGTCTTGCACTTCTCATCACAAAGAATTTTGTGGAACTCAACATAAGCCCGTGGCTGGACCCTGCGCTTATTACGGTCGTCATTTCGGGCTATCCGCTTTTGTATCTCGCTCTCTACCGCCTGATAAAGCAGCGTTGGGTGTCAAGCGCGCTGCTCATTACAGTGGCTATGATTGCATCGCTCTGCCTTGCAGAAGTCTTTGCCGCGGGCGAAGTTGCATTTATTATGGCGATAGGTGCAATACTCGAAGATAAAACGGCCGAACGCGCAAAAAAGGGGCTCAACAACCTCATTAAACTTAAGCCGCGGACGGGGCGCATTATCTTTGAGGGCGGCGAAAAGATAGTTCCCGCCGCCGAAATTAAGTCGGGAATGAAGCTCAGAGTGCTGGCAGGCGAAACAATACCGGTCGATGGCAAGATAATAAGCGGCACAACTTCCGTAGACCAATCGATAATGACGGGCGAAAGCCTGCCAGTTGACAAGGGCGAAGGCGACGAGGTTTTCTGCGGAACGATGAATTGCTACGGCTCGGTCGATATGGTCGCAACAGACGTGGGCGAAGACTCTTCTCTGCAAAAAATGATACGGCTTTTAAAAGAAGCAGAAAATAAAAAGGCGCCCATGCAGCGCATTGCAGATAAATGGGCGACGTGGCTTGTTCCCGTTGCCATTGCAATAGCAGTTATAACAGGCATAATTACATATTTTGTAATAGGCAACGAAAATAATGCCGCCTTGATTCGCGCCGTTACCGTACTTGTGGTATTCTGTCCCTGCGCACTCGTACTCGCAACGCCTACGGCTGTTATGGCGGGCATCGGTCAGGCGACAAAATATGGCGTACTCATAAAATCAGGCGAAGCTATGGAAAGTATGGGCAAGACAAATTGCATAGCCTTCGACAAGACGGGCACACTTACGTTCGGCAAATTGTCTGTGAGCAACGTAATAGCGTTCGGCAAACTTCCCGAAAGTCAGTTGCTTGCAAAGACCGCTGCCATAGAGAGCAGAAGCGAACACCCGCTCGGCAAAGCAATCGTGACTTACGCAAGAGAACAGGGTATTGCCTTGCCCGAAGTTAAAAACTTTGCTATGATTGCAGGCAAGGGTGTGAGCGGAGTCATAGACGGCGAGACCTATTATTGCGGCAACCGCAGGTATCTTGAAGAATGCGGCATTACTTTCAGCCACAAAGACAACGAAGCGCTTGATAAACTACGTAAAGATGGCAAGGCTGTCATTCTCGTAGCGAGCCAAAAGAACGTGCTTGGCGCAATAGGGCTTTCCGATACTCTTCGCCCTGCCGCAAAAGAAACAGTGCGCAAGCTCAGAAAGCTCGGCTACGAAATAGTGCTCTTGACGGGCGACCATCAGGCGACCGCACAATGTTTTGCCGAACAGGTTGGTATTACAAACGTAAAGGCCGAGCTTTTGCCGCAGGACAAAGTTACTGCCGTGGAGGGATTGCAAAATCAGGGCTATAACGTATGCATGATAGGTGACGGCGTAAACGACGCGCCCGCATTGAAGACGGCAAACATAGGCGTTTCCATGAGTAGCGTGGGCAGCGATATTGCAACCGAAGCGGCGGGCATAGCTCTTATCGGCGACGACATAGAAAAGCTGCCATACCTGTGCATCCTTGCTCGCGCAACTCTTAAAACTATAAAATTCAGCATTGCTTTGTCTATGATAATAAACTTTGTTGCAATTATTTTGTCCTCTCTCGGTTTGCTAACCCCAATTACGGGCGCAATAGTACATAACGCTGGTTCTATATTTGTTGTGCTGATTGCCGCACTTCTATACGACCGCAAATTTATTAAAAAGACACATATGATTTAAAAATACATTAAATATTAATTTGGTACTGTGGAGTGTGATTGGTTTGGATGAATAAAGAGTTTAATGGAGAATTGTGCTTGACATAAATAGTTCTATATGGTATTATATTAGTACTATATGGAATTAAATAAATTTAAGGAGATTATTATGAACCAAATTAAAA